>USKS01000238.1 GCA_900555345.1 uncultured Eubacteriales bacterium | reverse complement strand
AATATTCTCTTGAGCCTACGGAAGAAGCGAAAACCAATGTCAATAGCTACTCCCGAGAGCCGGAGAGCATTACTGAGCTGCGGCGGCAGAATGAAACCATGCTCGCTCAGGCGACAAACGAGGACGCGGCAAACGAGAACGAGCGCGGCCTTATCAAGGACTATAAGCGCCAGTATGACAAGGTCAGCGGCATTGCCGAAAAGCTTAACACGGCACGTCAGGAAGTGCTAACGGCAGAGAACGGCGGAGACAAAAACGCCATAGCGACAGCCCGAAATCGTTTTACCCTGCTTAGCAGAAAGTACGCAGAGGAACACAGAAAACTCAGCGATTATGTCAATATCAAGGCTTTGGACAATGTCCTTACGAGGGTAAAGGATAGAACGGCAGAAAATCCGCTCCCGGAAGGCATGGGCGCGGCTTCGGCAGAGTTCACGGGCGAGGAAACAAGAGGCGAGCGCTGGGTAACTGAGGCTCAGGGCAAGGGCAACAACGCGCTGCATCCGATAAGCCGAGAGCAGGAAGCAAACCTTGCCGAGCAGCAGCACAGAGCGCCGCAGGAGATACCCAAGGAAGATCTGAACGGCAAGCTCACGAGCAAGCATGTTTCCACACTCGCAAACAGCGGCGTTACTCCGGCAGAGTTTTCCGACGCACTGCGCGAGGACGCGGCACAGGGCAAATTCTCACACATAGCCTATTCCGACGAGGCAGCGCTCAAAAAAGCCGAGATCACGATAGAGGCTAACGGCTGGGAACAGGCGCTTGCCGATTACAAGGCACAGATAAATGCCGGTAAGGTATCGAAGGACAATACCGTTATGGGCATTGCCCTATACAACAATGCCGTCAACAGCGGAGATTATGCAACCGCGCTGGATATTGCCTCACTTATGGTGAAGAACTCAACGAACACGGCGCAGTCTTTGCAGGCGATGCGCATACTCAATAAGCTCTCTCCCGAATGCAAACTGTATCTTGCCGCAAAGTCCGTTGAGACTATAGAGGAAGACCTTAACGAGAAATACAAGGGCAACAAAGCGGATATACACGTTGACAAGGTGCTGTATGACGAGTACGGTAAAGCACTCAGAAGCGGCGACGAGGACGGCATAAAGACCGCATGGGCGAAAATCGAGCAGAGCGTAGCACAACAGATAGACGCGACATGGTATGAAAAGCTCAACAATTTCAGATACCTCGCTATGCTGGGCAATCCTCGTACACATGTCAGAAACATCGTGGGCAACGCATTTTTCGTGCCAGTCAGGGCAGTCAAAAACACCATAGCATACGGCCTTGAAAATGTCGCCGACAGCAAAGTAAACGGAGGCATAGAGCGCAGCAAAGCCATGCTCAACCGCAATAACGCAAATGACGTGGCACTTATAAAATATGCAATGACCGATTATGAAGCGGTGCAGGAGACTATACTCTCGGGCGGCAAGTATGTCGATACATTCCAGGGTATAGACAAGAAAAGGACGATTTACAAAACCAAAATCCTTGAGGCGGCACGCAAGGGCAATTCAAACCTGCTTGACGCGGAGGACGCATGGTTTTGTAAACCTGCATACGCCAACGCGCTTGCGAAATGGTACAAGGCAAACGGCATAACCGCCGAACAGCTCAACACCGGCAAGGTGCCCGAAAGCACGATAATAAAAGCACAGGCCGTTGCGATAAAGGAAGCCCAGAAAGCGACTTACCGCGACACAAACAGATTTTCGGCAATGGTCAGCAGGCTCGGCAAGGTCGATAACAAGATCGCTTCCGCGCTGATAGAGGGTGTTTTGCCGTTCAAAAAAACACCGGCAAACATACTCGTGAGAGCGGTGGAATACTCGCCCGTAGGGCTTATAAAGTCGCTCGCCGTTGACACGAAGAAAGTCAAGGCGTATGTAAACGGCGATGTAGAAAACGGAATGTCACCGGCACAGTTTATCGACGACGTTTCCGCCGGGCTGACTGGCACTGCGCTTGTCGGCTTGGGTGTTCTTCTGGCATCGTGGGGATTATTCAGCGGTAGCCCCGGAGACGACGATAAACAAAACAAGTTTGACGAGCTGGGCGGAAGCCAAAACTATGCGCTTAACATAGGCGGTCTAAGCATCACGCTTGACTGGCTCGCGCCGGAAAGCATGCCGCTATTCGTGGGCGTTGAACTGTATAATTCGCTCAGCGGCAAAAGCGAGGATAACGGCTTTGTTCAGAACCTTATGAGTTCCGTCATGAGCCTCAGCACGCCGATGTTTGAAATGTCAATGCTTCAAAGCGTCAACGATCTGTTTGATAACCTTGCCTACATAAAGCAAGGACAGGGTTCGTTCAAAATCGTAACGAGCATGGCGACAAACTACATATCACAGTATTTCCCGACGCTGTTCGGGCAGGCCGAAAGAGCGTTTGGAGAAAATCAGCGAGAAACAACGTATATTGACCGCAACAGCAATGTCGGCTCTGAGCTGCAATATATGTGGGGCAAGATCGCCAACAAGATACCGCTTTATGATTTCAGTCAGATACCGTACATTGACGCATGGGGACGTACAGAGGAAACCGGCAACCTATTTGAGAGGGTGCTCAACAACTTTGTAAATCCGGCATACGTCAAGAAGGAGCGCAGCACCGAGATAGACGGCGAACTTAAACGGCTTTATGATCTGGGCGAAACCTCCGTATATCCCAGCCGCGCGAAAACAAACACAAAAATCAACGGCGAATATCTGACGGCTGAGGAATATGTGAAGTATCTGTCTCTTATACACATCTC
>USKS01000237.1 GCA_900555345.1 uncultured Eubacteriales bacterium | reverse complement strand
AGGGTGCGGGGTGAAACCCCGCATATATACCTTCCCCCATGCCGGGGTGCGGGGCGCGAAGCCCCGCAAAATCCGCACACATGCGAGGCGCAGCCTTGCATTTCATATCAGCTGCCGGACTTTGCGTTGCGGCGGCGAAGTATCTCGTATACCGGTATACCGATAAGAGTTATGCCGATGCCGATAAGTGAGCGTACGGGGCTGTCAATAAGCGTGCTGACCAGTATAAACGCGCCTCCCGCAACACCTATCGCGGGAACTACGGGATACAGCGGCACGCGATAGCCCTCCTTTGACGACATTTTGCGGCGGCGAAGGATAAATATTCCGAAAACGCCGAGCGTGAAGAATATCCACAAAACGAACACCAGAAGATCGGTGAGCGTGTTGAACGTACCTGTGCATATGTAGATTACAGCAAGAGCTGCCTGAAGTATCAGCGAATTTGCCGGAGTGTCAAAGCGCTTGTTGATCTTTCCGAGCACGGAGGAAGCGGGCAGCATACGACGCTCTGCCATTGCGTGAGGAACGCGCGCCGCCGTCATAAGATAACCGTTCAGCGCACCGAATACGGACACCATAATGCCAGCCGTCAGAAACGTTGCTCCCTTTTCGCCGAACAGCGCAACGGAGACATCAATGCCGACCTTTTCCGTGTCGGCGAGAACGTCTGCCGAGAGCGTATTGAATATAACAACATTGAACAGCGCATATACGGCAATGACAAGAATCATTCCGATAATGATGGCGCGGGGCATGTTTTTCTTGGGGTTCTTCATTTCGCCCGCCATGTTCGTAACGCTTATCCATCCGTCATACGCCCAAAGCGTGCCGAGAATAGCAGTGCCCGTGTTGCCGATAAGCCCGCTGCGTACTCCGAGTGCGCCGTCGGACACACCGTTTACAAGTCCCACAATAAGTATTGCCGCAATGGGTATAAGCTTGCCGACAGTGGCGATCACCTGTATGACCGCACCGCAGCGCGTTGACAGAATGTTAAGCAGCAGAAGCAGCGCAAGCACCCCTATACCGAGAAGGCGCTGCTGCCAGTCCGTCATGGGGATGAAGTACGACGCATAGATAGAGAACGCTATCGCCTGTGCCGCAACGGACGCGGGATATGATATCACGGTCTGCACCCAGCCGAGAAGGAAGCCCCAGCGCTCGCCGTAAAGCTCTTCAAGATATGTATACAAGCCACCCGCGCGGGGGATGTTTGACGCGATCTCCGCAATCGTCAGAGCGGACGCAAGCGTTATGATACCGCCAAGTATCCACGCCGCAAGCGCCATTATGGGATTTCCGGCGTCCTTGAGCACGATGGCAGGCTTCAGGAATATGCCGGAGCCGATTATCATGCCAACGACAATGGAAAGTCCCTGTACAAGATTTATGGACTTTTTCATAATATCTCCTCAATATTATAATTTCACTTTATCAGTTTACCACGCCAAAGTGATTTTGTCAATCGTTATAAAAAATTTTCTGTTTAATTATCAGGCAGCGAAAAAAGGCTTCGGAGCGCACTCCGAAGCCTTTTTGACGTTCTGATTTTATTTTAGATTCGCTGCCCAGAGTCCGTGCAGATTGCAGTACGCGTATACTGCCTGCACTTCGTCCCCCTCGCACAAGGCGAAGGTCACTGTGGGCGCGCTGCCGGGAGAGAGCTCGCGGCGCTGATTGCCGAACTTT
Source organism: uncultured Eubacteriales bacterium (assembly GCA_900555345.1). Next base: position 1,100 of record USKS01000237.1, on the reverse strand, counting down.
GTCTGTACGAACACCCACTGAATATAGTGCTCCTCTGCCATTGGATGCTCAACTTCCCCGACGGTGACCGTGAGAAGTGAGTTTTTAATTTTGCAGACGGGAACGTGCTTTTCAACGGCAGCGTCAACGGTGCCGGGCACGATCTCCTGCATTTTTTCACCGCAGCACATCACGGGAACTCCGCTGCTGTTTACGAAAGCGATTATATTGCCGCAGTGCGCGCATCTGTAAAATTTACGGTTCATATTCCATTCCTCTTTTCCTGAATTTCAGATGTAAAATCAATAGTTCTCACTCATAACTTCGAAATAGCTCTGAGGATGACGGCACACGGGACATACCTCGGGCGCTGCCGTGCCTACGCATATATGACCGCAGTTGCGGCACTCCCATACCTTGACGTCGCTCTTTTCAAACACCGCGGCGGTCTCCACATTGTTCAGCAGCGCTCTGTAGCGTTCTTCGTGGCGCTTTTCAACAGCACCCACAAGGCGAAATCTTGCGGCAAGCTCGGAGAAGCCCTCTTTCTCGGCGGTCTTTGCGAAGTCCTCGTACATATCAGTCCACTCAAAGTTTTCGCCTTCAGCCGCGGCGCGGAGATTTTCGGCGGTGTCGCCTATGCCGCAAAGCTCGCGCAGCCAAAGCTTTGCGTGCTCCTTTTCGTTGTCGGCGGTCTTCTGAAAGATCTCGGCTATCTGCTCAAATCCCTGCTTTTTCGCGACAGACGCAAAATATGTATACTTGTTTCTCGCCTGAGACTCGCCGCTGAAAGCAGACATAAGGTTTTTCTCTGTTTCGGTACCCGCATAGATGTTTTTCTTTTCCATTTTTAAAAATCCTTTCAAAATCGGTAATAGTTGCTCCGCAAAGTCTTAGCGACGGAGCTGTTTTAAGAATGATTCTTATTTCTGTTCTTATTATATCAGAAAAGTTTCGTTTGTCAATAGCAATTTTTATATTTTTTCGGGATTTTTTCAAAAATCCCGAAAACCGCCGCGGACGGTAGGTTTCGACTTACCGAATTTGGAAAAGAAATTCAAACTTTGTAGTCAGCTTACCGAACGGTAGCGAGAAGACGTGAAGGGACTACTTTTCCGTAA
>USKS01000236.1 GCA_900555345.1 uncultured Eubacteriales bacterium | reverse complement strand
ACTTCTGCGCACGACCATTGAGCATCCGTTCACAAACGTTTCGGAGATAGTCCGCCGTCAGCGCAGTGTCGCCGAGCTTGTTTCGGCATTCATGCTGCGGGAGGATATACGAGAGCTGCTTTCGGGCGTTCTCGATCTTGAGCGGCTTATGACGCGAATAACCTACGGCAGCGCCACGGCAAGAGAACTTCGCGCGGTCGCGCAGACCATATCGGTTTTGCCTAAGGTCAAAGAGATGCTTTCAACGGCTGAGTCCGAGGAGCTTTGCGCCATATGGAACGACATTGACGAGCTTTGCGATATAAGAGAGCTTATAGACAGCGCCATTGTGGACGCGCCGCCGTTCCAGGTGCGCGAGGGCGGCATGATACGCGAGGGATACGATGCCACGGTTGACGAGCTGCGCGGCATTATGACAAATGCGGGCGACTATGTAAACGCCCTTGCCGAGCGCGAAAGAGAAGCCACGGGTATAAAGACCCTTAAGATCGACAACAACAGAGTTTTCGGCTACTATATTGAGGTCTCAAAGTCGTTTATAAATCAGGTGCCCGAAAACTATATAAGAAAACAGACTCTTGCCAACAGCGAAAGGTACATAACGCAGGAGCTGAAAGAGCTTGAAACGACCATACTCGGCGCATCCGACAAGGTCAAAAACCTTGAATACGAGCTGTTTACAAAGGTGCGCGACGAGGTCGCCGCAAACTCCGTAAGGATAAGAAAAAGCGCCGCGGCGCTTGCACAGCTTGACGTATTTGTAAGCCTTGCAGAGGCTGCGTCACTCAACAATTATGTCTGCCCGGAGGTGGACATGAGCGACAAGCTCATTATCCGCGACGGTCGTCACCCGGTTGTAGAAAAGTTTGTATCGGACGCATATTTCGTGCCCAACGACACCGAGCTCGATACATCGGAAAATCGTATGATGCTCATAACGGGACCGAATATGGCGGGTAAATCCACATATATGCGGCAGACGGCTCTCATCGTGCTTATGGCGCAGATAGGATCGTTCGTGCCCGCGAGAGAAGCGCGCATCGGCGTTGTGGACAAGCTTTTCACCCGTGTGGGCGCCTCTGACGACCTTGCCTCGGGCACATCGACATTCATGCTTGAAATGCGCGAGGTAGCCTACATACTCGCAAACGCCACAAAGCGCAGCTTTATAATCTACGACGAGATCGGCAGGGGAACAAGCACATTTGACGGTATGTCCATAGCCCGTGCCGTGCTTGAATACACAGCCGGCAAAAAGCTGGGCGCGAAAACCATGTTCGCGACGCACTATCATGAGCTTACTGACCTTGAGGGTCAGGTGGACGGTGTTGTAAACTACAACGTAGCCGTTAAAAAGCGCGGCGACGATCTGACGTTTCTCAGAAAGATCGTCCGCGGTCCAGTGGACGAGAGCTACGGTATAGAGGTCGCAAAGCTTGCGGGCATACCGCAGGAGATAGTAAAGCGCTCGAAGGAAATTCTCCGCGGACTTGAGGGAGAAGCCGAAAGTACGGGAATTGCGGCAAAAAAGTCCACCGCGCATGACACCGACAGAGACGGGCTTGAAAGTCTCAGCATAATGGATCTCTGCCGCGACAGCGTGTGCGACAGGATAAGAGAAGTGGACATAAACACACTGACGCCTATAGAGGCAATGAATCTGATATTTGACTGGAAAAAGACTCTCGGCAGCTGATGTCGGGAAGAAGGGAGGATACCGTGGGACGTATAAATGTTCTCGGATTTGATGTTGCGAACCTTATAGCCGCAGGTGAAGTTGTTGACAGACCGGCTTCTGTGGTAAAGGAGCTTTGCGAAAACGCGATCGACGCGGGTGCGAGCGCCATAACAGTAGAGATACGTCACGGCGGAACCTCTCTTATAAGGGTGTCGGACAACGGCTGCGGCATCGAGAGGGACGATATGCCCCTGACGGTGCTTCGCCATGCCACAAGCAAGATAGCCACGGCGGAGGATCTCGCGTCTATCGGAACACTTGGCTTTCGCGGCGAGGCGCTGGCGGCGATCGCCGCCGTGTGCAAGCTGAAAATGTACTCAAGGCTTCACGGCGAGGCCATGGGCTGCATAATGTACTGCGAGGGCGGCGAGATAGTTGACATTACGGATACGGGCTGCGCCGTCGGAACTACGGTCGTTGCCTCCGAGCTGTTCTACAACGTGCCCGCAAGACGCAAATTTCTGAAAAAGGATGCGTCCGAGTGCGCCGCCGTTTCAGCCGCTGTTGAAAAGATAGCACTGTCCGTGCCGAATATTTCCGTACAGTACATAACCGATGGAGAGCTGCGCTTCAAAACCGTCGGCGACGGTGATTTGAGAGGCGCCATATACTCCGTATACGGCAAGGCGGTCGCTTCTCGTATGACCGCTGTCAACAGAGTCGATCCCAACGGCATAAGGGTAAGCGGATATGTGGGCGAGCCCGATCTTGTGCGCGCAAACAAAAATTCCGAAAACTTTTTCATAAACTCCCGTTTCGTAAAAAGCCGCACCGCAATGGCGGCGCTCGAGCAGGCGTTTGCGACGCGTATCCCGTCGTCGAAATTCCCCGTGTGCGTGCTTAACATTCAGCTGAATCCCGCCGCGGTGGATGTAAACGTTCATCCTTCAAAGCTTGAGGTCAAGTTCGCAAACGAGAGGATCATATTCGAGGCGGTATACTATGCGGTGCTGAACGCTTTGCAGAACAGCGCCGACAGACCCGAAATGAAGATAGTTTCTCCGTTTGCTTCCTCATACGGCGAAACGGAGAGAAACCGTGCCGCCGATATATATAATCTGTCTCTTA
>USKS01000235.1 GCA_900555345.1 uncultured Eubacteriales bacterium | reverse complement strand
CGCAAACGCGGTCGGGCTTTTCGGTTCGATATTTTTGCTGTCGGAGTTTAATAATGCGACATAGGCGCTTCGGTTTCCGTTCGGATATACGTAAATACAGTGCAAAGGTTGGCGCCTTTACAGCTTTATAAGCATCATGAGCGTTCCTGCAACAATAAGAACGAGCCCCGCGGCGGCTTTCTTGGAAAGACGCTCTTTGAACACGATGGCGGAGAAGGCAATGGAAACAAGAATACTCAGCTTGTCAATGGGAACGACAACGCTCGCAAGTCCGTCCTGCAGCGCTTTGTAGTAGCACAGCCACGAGCCGCCCGTCGCAATGCCCGAAAGACAGATGAACAACAGCTCTTTTTTCGGTATACTTTTCAGTGTGTGCTGCTTTCCCTTTATAAAGACGATGAGCCACGCCATTATAAGCACCACCCCCGTGCGTATGGCGGTGCCGAGATTTGACTCGACTCCTTCAATACCGATCTTACCGAGAATGGATGTAAGGCTTGCAAACACGGCGGAGAGCACTGCGTATATGAGCCAGCTTTTCTTTTCTTTCTTTTCGCCGTCCGCCGCCTTTTTTTCTATCATCAGAAACGTGCCTGCGCCTATAAGCACGATCGCCGCGCCTTTCAGCCATGTGATCTTCTCACCGAGAAATATGAGCGCAAGCAGTATGGTAAGGATCGTTGACGATTTGTCGATGGGCACGACCTTGTTGACATCTCCCAGCTGAAGCGCGCGGAAATAGCACAGCCACGACGCGCCCGTGGCAAGACCCGACAGCACAAGAAATATCCATGTTTTTGCGCCGAGATTCGTTATTGTCGGCGCCGAGCCCGCAATGAGCACCATTATCCATGAAAATATCAGCACTACAAAGGTACGGATCGCCGTTGCAGCGTCGGAATCGGTTTTTCTTATCCCGCATTTGGCGAGGATTGAGGTAAGCCCGGCAAACAGCGCCGAGCCGAACGCATATACTACCCACACATCAATTGCCTTTCTTTACTGTTATACGCAACCGCTTTGAGTAGGTTGGAGGTAAGTTTTCGGCTATATTATACGCCCGCGCGCGCGGCAAGTCAATATATGCCGCATACGGGCGAAAAAGAGTGTTCCGGCGGCGGAGCGTATATGATCGCAAAGAAAAAGAAGTCATACCCCGTCGGGGTATGACTTCTTGTAAAAGAGAACTATCTGTATGAATTATTCCGTGTGAAAGCCGCAATAATGCTCTCTATGCCGAACAGCACCAAATATACCGCCACAAGATAGCTTACGGCGCGCAGCGTCGCAAACGAGAAAAGCGGGCTGAAAAACATCAAAAAGCCGAGACACAGCCCCCATATGTTCAGCACAAGCGAAATGTAGTAGCAGGCGGGGCTGTTCATAAGCTTCCAAACGTTCAGACGCGTCAGCTCGGATATGCAGTGCGCGATGAACCATATGGGCAAAAGCACGGTCAGCGCCCATTTGCCGATGTTGGGGTCGGCGATAAGCATCGTGCCGCACATAACGCTTATGATGCCGGTTATAAGGGAGAGCGTCGGACCGAAGCCCGTGAAACGGGCAAGCCGCGCATACACCACTATGTCATAAATGCCAATCGCGATCGCTATAATGCCGTAGATAACGACCGCGCCCGTCAGCATGCTGTCGGGACGGACAAATGTGAAAACACCCAGTAAAATAAGCAGAATGCCGACGGCAAGTTCACCCCAACCGAAGCCGTTGTTTTTCTTCATTTGACACTACCGTCCTTTCCGCCGAGGATCGACATAAATTCGTCTCCGGCGATAGTCTCCTTTTCGTAGAGGTAGGCTGCCAGCTCGTCAAGCTTTGCACGGTGCTCTTCGAGGAGTCTGCGTGCCTTTTCGTGCTGAACCTTGACTGTCTCAACGACCTTTTTATCTATTTCTTTCTGGGTATCCGCCGAGCAGGAGAGGGAAGTGTCGCCGCCGAGATACTGGTTGGTGACAGTCTCCATGGCGACCATGTCGAATTCATCCGTCATGCCGTAGCGGGTGATCATTGCCCGCGCAAGCTTTGTAGCCTGTTCAATGTCGTTGGAGGCGCCGGTGGTGATCTGACCGAAAACGACCTCCTCGGCAGCGCGTCCGCCCGCAAGAGTCGCTATTTTGTTTTCAAGCTCCTCCTTTGTCATAAGGACCTTGTCGTTCTGCTCCACCTGCATGGTGTAGCCAAGAGCGCCGGAGGTGCGGGGGATGATGGTTATCTTCTGCACGGGCGCGGAATCTGTCTGCAAAGCGGCTACAAGCGCGTGACCTATCTCGTGGTATGCCACGACCTTCTTTTCGGCGTCGGTCATTATAGCGTTTTTCTTCTGATAGCCTGCAATGACAACTTCGATGCTTTCTTCAAGATCAGCCTGCTCCACAACGCTGCGTCCGCTTCTCACGGCGCGAAGGGCTGCTTCGTTTATGATGTTGGCAAGCTCTGCGCCGGAGGTGCCGGCTGCCATGCGGGCAATGGTATGGAAGTTTACGTTGTCCGCGACCTTGATCTTCTTTGCGTGCACCTTGAGGATTGCTTCACGTCCGGCAAGATCCGGCAGCTCAACGGGAATTCTGCGGTCGAAACGTCCGGGACGCGTCAGCGCGGGGTCAAGGGATTCGGGGCGGTTTGTTGCCGCCAGAATAATTACGCCGCCGGCGCCCTCAAAGCCGTCCATTTCCGTAAGCAGCTGGTTGAGTGTCTGTTCGCGCTCATCGTTGCCGCCGAGCTGACCGTCGCGCTTTTTGCCGATGGCGTCGATCTCGTCGATGAAGACGATGCAGGGGGCCTTTTCCTTGGCC
>USKS01000234.1 GCA_900555345.1 uncultured Eubacteriales bacterium | reverse complement strand
GGCATACTCACCGGTGTGCGCCCGTCCAAGCTTATGCTGAAGCTCATTGAAGAGCCGCCCGATACAGCGTATTTTATCTTTACCGCTGCCGACAGAAGCGCACTTATCTCTACCATACTTTCGAGAGTTATCACCTTTGGCATATCGGAGTGCAGCGAAGAGGAGTGCCGCAGGGCTCTTGCCGATATGGGAAAATACACTCCCGAGCAGATAGAAAAGGCGGCGGAGGCTTATCACGGCAATATCGGAAGCTGCATTGAATATCTTGAAAACGGTGCGGCTGCGGAAAATGCTGTGCTGTGTACAAGGATCATCGACAGCCTTATAAAAAACAGCGAATATGAGCTAAACAAGGCTTTATATGATATTGGCGAGAACCGTGAAAAAATAAAGGATGTGCTTGCGCTGACAGATAAGGTCATTCGTGATGTGTGCATAATACGTCTTAACGGAAAGGGAAACGTGCCGCTTATCGGCTGTTACGGAAGCGGAGCTGAGAGGCTTGCGGAAAGGCTTTCGTTCAGACGTGCGGAGAATATCCATAATTTATTGTGCAGAACGATTGATTACTGCAAAGCAAATGTAAATGTTCCTGTGGCAATGTCTGCTCTGAGCGGACAGCTTATGGGATAGAGAGGAATAAAAAGATGACCGAAATTATCGGAGTGCGTTTCAAAAGCGCAGGAAAGGTTTATTATTTTTCCCCCGATGGTATGAAGCTTGACGAGGGTTCGCTCGTCATTGTCGAAACAGCAAGGGGGGTTGAATGCGGAGAAGTCGTTATGACGAACCGTATGGTAGAGGACGGGAAAATAACCGCTCCCCTTAAAGCCATAATAAGACAGGCAAATCAGCAGGATCTTAAAATACTTGAACAGAACAAGGCAAAGGAAGAAAATGCGTTCAGGATATGTCAGGAGAAGATCGCAGGGCATAAGCTTGATATGAAGCTTGTGGACGTTGAGTGTACGTTTGACAATAACAAGCTGCTGTTTTATTTCACAGCTGAAACAAGAGTTGACTTCCGTGAGCTTGTAAAGGATCTGGCGGCAGTATTCCGTACAAGAATAGAGCTGCGGCAGATAGGTGTACGAGATGAAGCAAAGATACTGGGCGGACTTGGCATATGCGGAAGACCGTTCTGCTGCAGCCAGTTTATCGATGAGTTCCAGCCGGTTTCCACAAAAATGGCGAAGGTACAGTCGATGTCTCTCAATCCCGGGAAGATATCCGGCAGCTGCGGCAGGCTTATGTGCTGCCTGAGATACGAGCAGGAGGCCTATGAGGAGCTTACAAAAAATGTGCCCAAGCAGGGCGCGTTTGTAGAAACTCCGGCAGGCTACGGCATTGTTACGCAGGTAAATCTTTTGCGCCAGATGGTTAAGGTAAAGCTCGACGGCGAGGGCGACGATACGGTAAAGACCTATCGGGCTGTTGAAGTTGCGGCAGTGCCCGGCGGCCGCCCCAAGGACGGCGAGACTCCGCCCTCGGTGCTCAAGTACGTTCCCGAGCCCGAGGTCGAAGAAGAGGAAGAAACGGATATTTGGAAGCTGCCCGAGCTGTTTGCCGATGACGGCAGCGATAAGGATAAGGAGAGCGCTCCGGCGCAGAAAAAACGCAGCCGTAATCGCCGCTCGCGCAGAGGCGGAAAGACGCCTCAGAGCGATGCAACACCGGTGCCGCAGCCTGCACAGGCACCTTCTGCGGAAGAGAAGAAGACCACCGCAAAGCCAAAGCCGAGAAATCGCCGCGGCGGCGGAAAGAAGCCTGCCGAGCAGAGCGTTTCCGCCGAGCAGCCGAAGCCGCAGCAGCAGGCCAAAAGCCCGGACGGCGAGAAGAAGCGCTCAAACCGCCGCTATTATCACCGCGGCAAGCCAAAAAATAAGGGCGGACAGGCGCAGGATAAATAGTATTCCCGGAGGCTGAGATATGAGTAAAAAAAGCAATAACAAAAGCGGAATGAGCATGAAAACGAAGTGGATAATAACCGGAATCCTCTGCGTTCTGGCTGTGCTGACGGTGGTTGTCGTCGCGGCCGACGGCTGCTTTGACTTCAAGCCCGGCTCGGTTCAGTCGAATAACAAGGCCGTCGCCGAAAGCGCCGCGCCCGACGCCGACAAGGATACCGCAAAGACCGGCGGAACGCACACCGTTCTCGTTACGGCCGGCAACGGCGGCACAACTGATCCCAGCGGCAGCCTCGCGGTTGAAGACTGGGAGAGCGTAAAGATCAACTTCACGCCCAATGAGGGATATGAAATCCAGTCGATATCGGTCGACGGTAAGGATATGGGCGCTATCGAGAGCTACGAGCTGTCAAATGTCACGGAAGATCACAGCATCATCGCGACGTTTGTAAAGAAAGCCGTTCCCACGCCGACGCCTGCTCCGGCAACTCCCACGCCGAATGACGGCGAGTGATATGAAATTAAAGCTGACGAGAGCCGAACGCATGTGTTCGGCTTTCGTCAGCTTATATGCTCCCTATGCAGCATATAAGCTACAGGGGGAGCATTTTTGATACAGCATACAAAAAGGCCATCCGCATCCGCGGATGGCCGAATTGCTTTTTGGGGGAGTATCAGACGGAAGCGCTGCTTGCGCGGTAGATCAGAGTGACTGCCTGACCGCGGGTGCAGGTCGCGTTGGGAGCAAAGGTCGTTGCGGTGGTGCCCTTGGTAACGCCGTTGGCAACTGCCCATGCAACTGCGTCTGCGCAGTAGGAGTCTGCCGCTACGTCAGTGAAGTCGGTGCCGCTGGTGACCTTGTCGTCGCCGCTTGCGCGGAACAGGAAGGTTACGATCTGGCCGCGAG
>USKS01000233.1 GCA_900555345.1 uncultured Eubacteriales bacterium | reverse complement strand
GGCAAAGCTTTGCGGGCACGTAAAAATCGTCGTCTGCGAATGTGAAGAACGTGTTCTCGCCGGGGCACATCCAAACTCCGGCAAACTCGCCGTCTATGTATACCTCGGCACCTCTGTTGGAAATGCTCTGGTCGTAAAGCCTGCGAAGGATAACGCCGTCGTTTTCGGGGATGATCGCGGCTTTGAATATAACGGAGCCGCTGTCGGTCCTGAAGCCGCGGCGCGTTAAGGGAGCCGCCCGCATATCGCTTTCTACGCGTCCCGCGTGCGTATAGCTCTCGCCGTTTGCGGAGTACGCGTGCAGCATCATGGAGGCTTCCGACTCAAGGTTTATCATATCCGTAAGTTCAAGCGACGCTTCTTCTATCCTGTAAGAAAGGCACAGGGTCGAGTAGTGCGAGTATGTCTGGCAGACGGCACCGTGCTGTATGTACAGACGAATTCCGTCCTCATAGGCAATGGGCGCGTCGAGAAAATATCTGTAATATCCCGCGGGATTTTTGAAAGCGCCGGGCAGGGTAGAGCCGCCCTCGATAAACACGTCGCTGACGCAGCCCGCGCAGGGAGAATCGTATTTGTGGTTCGGCCAGTAGCATGCGAGATACAGGTCCTCCGTGCCCGTGCCGTTGATCCTGGGAGTCCGCGCGCCGTTTATGTAGAAATGCTCGTTGCCCTCGCAGTACTGTCCGCCGATGCAGGTCTGCACAAGTCCGACGATCTGACCGCGTCCGGTGAACTCTCCGATCTTCCAGTCGCTGAAAAGCTGAGTGTCGCCGTGCTCATAGTCGGCGCAAAAATATCCGGTGTTTTCTTTATCGTAGCTGTTTTCGCCGATGCGAAGCGTTATTTTGGCGCCTACTTCGCTGTCTCCTCTGTTGACAAAGCAGAAAGACGCACCCTGCCAGAAGGGCATGGGCAGATAAAGGGACATTACGCGCTTTGTGCCGCACTTTCGCGAGCAGACCGCATATGAGTTTATGTCGGCGCAGCCAAGAGGCTGCGCGAAAAGATGACTCAGCGGCGCCGCGACCTGGCTTACACGGCTCTTGTCCCAGCTTACATCCAGATATATGTCTCCGATAGGCGCACCGTCCTCAACTTCAACGGTGAACTCACGTACAACTCCTGCCGAGTCAAACTCAAACAGCGTGTTGTAGCCGACCTTCAGAACGGAGTCGCTTCGGTGGGTGCCGACGGTCGCCGCGGAGTCCGCCGCACCGGCATTTTCGCTTTCAACGATGTCCGACGGACAGCTGTAAACATTTCCTGCAAAGGAGTTTTCCATCGCCTTTGTCATGTCGGCACCGTCCGGCATACCGTCGGCATAGGTTTCATATATAATATGGTAAAAAACCTTCTTCTCGCCGCGCGCCGTTATGCGAAGTCCGTTCTCAAAACGGATCTCCGTAAAGCAGTTGCCCGCATGGCAGTCATCCTCGTCGTAGTGACCTCTTTCCTCAAATGTGCAGGCGGGACCCGCAAGCTCGGGTATGCCGCCGTTGAAAAGAGAACGGGTGGTGCAGGAGTACCTCGGCGTGCTCTCGCCGCCGAAGTAAAAATCGAGAAACGTTTCGTCGCTTGTAACAGCCATCCATATGCTTTTTATGCAGCCGCAGCCGGGCTCATCAAACAAAACTCGGTTGTCGCCCTCTTCGTAAAGATACTGCCCCCAGTCTGCGTTTTCGTACTGTCTGTCAAAGCTCGAGACCTGAAGAACTCTGCGCTTTGGGGAAAGCACGGGAAGGTTTGCAAGCTCCCAAAAATCGTACATGGATCATCCTCCGTGTGTTATAAAAATAAATTTTACATTTGCCTATAACATTTCGGCAACGGTCGTTTTGATTATTATATCCGCTGCCGCAGACAGTTGTCAAGAAGTATACAAAAATACCGTAAAATTTGTACAATTTTTTATGTTCGGGCATATTGAAAAAGTCTGACGGATAAGATAGAATAATAGTATAAAAGCTGAGTGCAGAGCGTCAGCTTTTTGCATATAGATTTGTGCGGTTTTTTGCTGCGGAAAGTGCGGTTAGGGTGTTATGAAGAGTGTGTACAGAATAATTTCGACAATTTTTGCAATATTTTTCGCAGTGTCTCTTATACTCGTTCTTTCCGCCTGCGGTAAGGGCTCAAAGACTCCCGACGTCACCACCGATGGCACAAAACAGGCGCAGATCGACACCGGGGAGAGCTCAAAGGACATCTCCACGCCCCCCGTGAGTGACGAGAAGGAAACAGAACCGGAAACAAAGCCCGAAACAGAGCCGAAAACAGAGCCCGAGACGACCGGTACGGACGCCGCTCCGGTTACTGATTATGTGCCGAGCGGAAAAACCGATCCCTCCGCTTTTGACAATTGCCTATTTATCGGCGATTCCCGCACGATAGGATTGAGGGACTACGGAAATCTCGGCAAGGCCGATGTTTTTGCCACCATAGGCATGAACAGCTTTCGCGTTTTGAGCGAACGGGTAAATGTGCCCGGCGTGGGAAATACTACTCTTGACGGCTTGCTTTCCTCCAGAAAATATGCAAAAATATATTTTATGCTCGGGCTGAACGAAATCGGATACGATACAAATTCGGTTATAAAAAAGTACGGTACGGTGATAGAGCATTTAAGTAAGGTATGCCCCGATTCCAAAATCGTTCTGTGCGCAAATCTGCATATAAAAAATTCGCGTTCCTCCTCCGATCCGGTTTATAACAATACCGTTCTTAATAAGCTTAATGATGGGCTTAAAGCACTTGCAAACGGCAAAAGCATAGTGTATCTTGACGTTAACCCGCTGTTTGACGATGCAAACGGCGCCCTTCGTGCAGACTACACGGTAGACGATTTCCACCTTATCGGTAAGTATTATGATCAGTGGTGCGCATGGCTCGCCGAAAATTCGTAAATAACGCGAAAAACGTGC
>USKS01000232.1 GCA_900555345.1 uncultured Eubacteriales bacterium | reverse complement strand
GGCCTGCCGTAATGCGGGCGTCCGTTCTGCCCGATTACACGGCGGAAGAAATATCGCGGTTTCTTGAGGAAAACAGCGATGCCCAGCAGATAATCAACGGCTGCCAGCAGATACTGGGAAAAATGTTCCGCAGCAGGACTGAAATAGAAACCATAGTGGGACTTATGGATTATCTCAAGCTCGGCGAGGACTACATATTTCTTCTGTGTTCATATTGCGCAAAGATAGGCAAAACGTCGCTGAGATATGTGGAAAAAACGGCGGTGGAGCTTTTTGACCGCGGCATTACCGAATACAAGGAGCTTGACTCGTATCTTCTCGCGAGAGAAAACGCAAACAAGCTTGAGGGAAAGCTGCGTAAGCTTTTCGGCACTGGCGCCAGATCGTTTACGAAAAAAGAAAAAGATATAATTGAAACATGGGCAAAGCGCGGCCTTTCTTACGAGCTTGTTGAGCGCGCGTATGAGGTGACGGTGGAGAACACCGGCAGCGCTTCAATGCCGTATTGCGGCGCCGTGCTCGACAACTGGTACACAAGCGGCATACGCACTGCAGACGAGGCAGAAGCCGCAATCGCAAGCTACAAGCACGATAAAGAAAACGCAAAGGATAAAAAGGGCAGCTTTGAAACTGACGATTTCTTTGAAGCCGCCCTGCGCAGATCCTACTCTGATGAGAAATAAACCATACGGAGAAATGAGTTATGGCAGGCGAGAAGAATTATTATAAGGAAGCACTGGAAGCGCTGAACAACAGGCGCGAAAGAGAGCGGGAAAGGTGCGAGATGCGCCGCGAGGAGGTATATGCCGCCTCTCCTGAGGCACGGGAGACGGACATAGAGCTTTCGCGCACGGCGTCCAAGCTGTTTTTTGCCGCAAGGCAGGGCGGAGACGAGGAAATTGAGAGGATAAAGGAAGAAACGCGCCGCCTGCGCCGCCTTTATCGCGAAAAGCTTGAAGCCGCCGGATTTCCCGCCGACTATACCGATATGAAATACCGCTGCGAAAAGTGTCATGACAGCGGCTTTGTTGGCGTTGATATGTGCACATGCCTCAAAGCCGATATCGCGAGAGCGAGACTTGCCGATTCCGACATGGGTCCTCTTGCGGATATGCAGCGCTTTGACAATTTCTCTCTTGATTACTACAACGGCGATAACCGCAGGGCTGCGGAGTACAATCTGCACGCACTGGAAAGCTTCGCCGCGCACTTTACGAAAAACAGCGGCGAATCGTGGCTTCTCATCGGCGCAACGGGACTGGGCAAGACCCACCTGTCCACAGCGCTCGGCGTTGAGGTCATCCGCCGCGGCTACGACGTTGTATACAAAAGCGTGCAGAGCATGCTTGACGATTTCGAGGCGGAGCAGTTCCACGGAGCCTCTCCCGACGTTATCAGAAAGTATTACGACTGCGATTTGCTAATAGTGGACGATCTCGGCGTTGAGATGAGCACGCAGTTCAATATATCGTGTATATATAATGTAATAAACACCCGCATGAACGCGCGCCGCTCTACGGTTTTCAGCACCAATCTTTCGCAGAAGGAGCTGCGCGACAAATATGCCGACCGCATTACGAGCCGCCTGTTCGGATCATATAAGCCGCTTGTGTTTTCCGGCGTTGACGTCCGCAGACAAAAGCTTTCGCGATAAGCGGCTAAAAGTTATCGGCAGATGACATTGTAAAGGACGGCAAAATATGAAAAAAATCATTGCAATTATAATTGCGGCACTCAGCGCCGCGCTGCTTCTGTGTTCATGCTCGGCAAAGGCGGAGTGCAAGCCCGAGGCAGCCCTTGCGGCACTCGGCGAGGCTGAGAACGTGCCTGTATGTTTATACTCCGACAGTGCAGAAAGCACTGCCGCAGACACTTCCGACGAAGCCTCCTCCGATAAAAGCGGAGCATCGGCGCTGCCCGTTATCCCCGACGGAGCGGGACTTGCGGCGCTTCTCAAGGGAGAGTGGGCAGAGTGCTCCGGCACTTCTCTCGGAAATAAAAAGCTCAGCATAACCGTTGCGACACAGTATGAGATATGCCTGTTCGACAGCGGCAAAGCCATGATATATTACGGCTACTGCGGCATTTTTGAAAAGGACAGACAATACTATACGGTGTCACTTGACAGCGGACTTGACGCAGTTCTTGAGTATGTCCGCCAAAACAGTATAAAAGCGCCGCAGGATTGACGGGCGCAAATGTGCGCGGACGGGAGAAAATACGCAAATGAAGATCGGTGTTATGGTGGAGTCATTTCGCAAGGGCTTCAGAGAGGGCGTTGAAGAAGCGGCAAAACTCGGTGTCTCGGGTCTGCAGGCGTATATGACGCCTTACGGCTTCATGACGGCGGAGGATATGAGCGCCGGGCGCGTGCGCGAAACGCTGGACATAGTTTTGTCAAACGGGCTGGAGTTTTCCGCCATATGCGGCGATTTCGGCATGGGCTTTGACAACGAAGATAATAATAGGATATATGTAGATAAATCGAAGAGGGTCCTTGAAAAATCCAAAGAGCTGGGCTGCAATATCGTAACGACCCATATCGGCGAGGTGCCCGAGGCGGAGTGTGAGAAAAAGGAAATAATGAGAAAAGCGTGCCGCTCTCTTGCGGAGTACGCCGACTCGATGGGCAGCGTGTTCGCCGTTGAGACGGGTACGGAAAAGGGAAGCGTTCTCCGCGATTTTCTGGACAGCCTCGGTGCGGGCGGCGTGCGGGTGAATTTTGACCCCGCAAACCTTGTGATGGTGGCGGGAGAGCGCCCGGAGAATGCCGTCGCTGCGCTGGCACCCTACATAGTACATACCCACGCAAAGGACGGCTATAAGCTTGACGCGTCTCTTCCGAAAGACGCTTGCTTTGAGGTAGACGGGCGAATGGCAGATCACACAGCGCTTCTCGGCATGGGACGCAGCTATATAGAGGTGCC
>USKS01000231.1 GCA_900555345.1 uncultured Eubacteriales bacterium | reverse complement strand
GCGGCGAGATACTGGGCATTGCCGGCATCGCGGGCAGCGGTCAGCGCGAGCTGCTGGAGGCGATTGCGGGACTGCAGCATATCGAGAGCGGCAGCATTACATACAACAATCCCAAAACAGGCAAAGCCGACGATCTGCGCGACAAAACTCCGCTGCAGATAAGAGAGCTTGGCGTTCGTCTTTCGTTTGTCCCCGAGGACCGTCTGGGCATGGGGCTTGTGGGCAATATGGACATTATTGACAACATGATGCTCCGCAGCTATCGCAAAGGACACTCGATGTTCCTTCAGCGCAAGGCGCCCAAGGACCTGGCAGAGACGATAATAAACGAGCTTGAGGTCGTTACCCCCAGCGCAAGCACTCCCGTGCGCCGCCTCTCCGGAGGAAACGTGCAGAAGGTGCTTGTGGGACGTGAGATAGCCGCCGCACCTACGGTGCTTATGGCTGCGTATCCCGTCAGAGGACTTGACATAAACTCATCTTACGCAATATACAATCTGCTGAATCAGCAGAAGAAAAGCGGCGTTGCCGTTATATTCGTAGGCGAGGATCTGGACGTTCTGCTTGAGCTTTGCGACAGGATCATGGTCATAAGCTCCGGCAGAGTCACAGGCGTTGTCGACGCGAGAAAGGCAACGAAAGAGCAGATAGGATTTATGATGACCGGCGGCACTGCCGACGGTGAAGAAGACGGTGTAAAGGAGGCGTGACATGGAAAAAACAGCAGTAAAACAGGAAAACAGAAAAAAGCACGAGCCTCTTATACATATAGTAAAGAGAGATACGCTTCCGTGGTATCAGTCATGGGGAATACGCGCAGCTTCAATTGTCGCGGCGCTTATCATAAGCGCGGTGGTCACGATGCTGCTCACGGGCGAAAACCCGCTTATGGTTTACAAGACCATGTTTCAGGGCGCTTTCAGCTCGGAGAGACGTATATGGAACCTTTTGCAGAGCCTTGCAATGCTGCTTTGCGTTTCCCTTGCGGTGACTCCCGCCTTCAAAATGCGCTTCTGGAATATAGGCGCCGAGGGTCAGGTGCTTGTGGGCGGCCTTGCGACGGCGGCATGCATGATTCTTCTGGGCGGCAAGCTGCCTAACTGGCTGCTCATCATAGTAATGACTGCGGCAAGCATACTCGCCGGCGCGATATGGGCGGTCATCCCCGCGCTTTTCAAAGCCAAGTGGAACACAAACGAAACGCTGTTCACACTTATGATGAACTACGTAGGCATTCAGCTCGTATCGTATTTCGTAATGCTGTGGGAAGTCCCCAAGGGCTCCGGTAAGATAGGCATTATCAATCAGACCGGCAGGGAAGGATGGTTCCCAACCATCGGCGAGTACGACTATCTGCTCAACATTATCGTTGTGGCGGTGCTTACCGTCGCGATGTTTATCTATCTGCGCTACTCAAAGCACGGATATGAAATAGCCGTCGTGGGCGAGAGCGAAAACACCGCAAGATATATCGGCATAAGCGTTAAAAAGGTCATAATCAGAACAATGCTTCTGTCCGGCGCGATCTGCGGTATCGCGGGCCTTCTGCTTGTAGGCTCCACCAACCATACCATAACGACTACTACGGCGGACGGACGCGGATTTACCGCCATCATGGTGTCGTGGCTCGCAAAATTCAATCCCGTTTTCATGGTGTTCACTTCGTTTTTGCTTGTGTTCCTCGAAAAGGGAGCTACGGAAATTTCCACCGTGTTCAGACTGAACCAGTCGTTCTCCGATATAATAACGGGAATAATTCTGTTCTTCATTATCGGCAGCGAGTTCTTTATAAACTATAAGCTGAAGTTTCACAAAGCGCATAAGGAGGTAAAATAAATGAGTATATCGATGCTTATAACCTTCTTCCAGCGTGCGGTCGTTCAGGGCGTGCCGATACTTTTCGGCTCGACGGGCGAAATCCTTACGGAGAAGAGCGGAAACCTTAACCTCGGTATCCCCGGCATTATGTATGTTGGCGGCATTTCCGGCGTCATCGGCGCATTCCTTTATGAAGAATCGCTCCCTTCAAGAGCCGACATAAAGGCACTGCCCGCCATTCTCATACCGATACTTTGCTGTCTTCTCGGTTCGCTCATCATGGGCCTTATCTACTGTTTTCTGACAGTTACGCTGAGAGCAAACCAGAACGTTACCGGTCTTGCAATAACCACATTCGGCACAGGCTTTGGCAACTTCTTCGGCGCTTCTCTCGTGAAGCTCACCGGCAGCGATGTGCCCTCCGTTGCGCTTACAAATACAAGCCAGTTCTTTACCAAAAAGCTTCCGATCGCCGAAAAGCTGGGATGGTTCGGAGATCTGTTTCTCAATTACGGATTTATGACGTATGTTGCAATTGCAATTGCGATTGCGGCTGCAATTATTCTGAAGCGCACGAGAGTCGGTCTTGAGCTGCGCGCCGTGGGAGAAAATCCCGCGACTGCGGACGCCGCGGGCATAAGCGTTAACAAAAACAAGTATTTTGCCACCTGCATCGGAAGTATGATAGCGGGTCTCGGCGGACTGTACTACGTTATGGACTACGCAAACGGCGTTTGGTCAAACGAAGGCTTCGGCGACCGCGGCTGGCTTGCGATAGCGCTTGTTATATTTGCGATGTGGCGCCCCAATCTTGGTATATTCGGCTCGTTCCTGTTCGGCGGACTGTATATAATTTATCTGTTCGTTCCCGGACTCGCAATGCGCAATCAGGAGCTGTTCAAAATGCTCCCGTACCTTGTTACCATTGCGGTGCTTGTTATCACAAGTATCCGCAGCAAGCGCGAAAATCAGCCCCCGCAAAGCCTCGGACTTTCTTACTTCCGAGAGGAGCGGTAATTCGGTAAAAAAACCGTCGGGATGACCGACGGTTTTTTTGTGCGGCGGCGGTCGGGAAAAAATGCACGATACGTATTTATCCAAGGATTTACAATTGCCTTATAATCTTGACAATATACTGCCCGGGTGTTATAATTTACA
>USKS01000230.1 GCA_900555345.1 uncultured Eubacteriales bacterium | reverse complement strand
TTGGGCGTATCGGAAACTATGCGCGGCTCCGGACTTTCAATGCTTTCAAAATCGCTTTCCTCATCCTCTTCGCCGTCCGCGTCGTCGTCCTCTGTATCCGTTTCGGTGTAGCTGTAGCCGTCGGGCAGGGTGTCGGGAATGTTTTCGTACAGATCGTCGGTCTCCGCCTCATCGGTGCGGATGCCGAAGAAATCGTCGTCTTCTCCGTCGGCGGTGTCCGCCTCGGAAAGCTCGGCCTCAAGTTCTTCGCCGCAGGCGAAAAGCGCCGCCGCTTTCTGCTTTTCAATTGCCGCGGTTATATCCGGACGGGTGTTCTTTTCGCCATTGCCGTTTTCCGCATCATCTTCACCTGATCCCCGCAAAGCGCCGCTTTCGTAAAGCTCACTGTACTCCCGCTCTACCGTATCGTCACGCCCGGCTTCATTATTTTCAAAGCCGTCCGCGTCATCGGTCTCTGAAAACTCATCGTACCACTGTTCGTCTTCATCATTATCATCATCGCGATCATCGCAAGCCTCATCCTTTTTTCCCGGTTTCAGCGCGAAGTAGGCAAAAACGCCGCACAAAGCGCAGAGAGCGAGCGTTGCGAATACTGATGACGAGCCCGCATCGCATACGGAATACGCGCCGTCCGGCGCGCGCAGGCGGTTAAGCGCGTATTTTATTAAAATGGGAGCGGCTGCAAACAAGGCGCACGCAAGCGTTTTGCAGACTCTCAAAACATCTTTTCCGAGTTTCACTGTCATGTTGCCTTTCGGTTTACACGGGCATGTGCGCCCGTTTTTAACAGTATATCATTATTTGCGCGCGAAAGCAACGCCGACGCAGCATTTACCGCATAAATTTCATATACATATTGTACAAAAAGATCCGTCGGGGCGCGGTTTTGAAAAAAAGTATTTACAAACTGCTTATTTTAGAGTAAAATATATGTTGTATAATTACGGCATAGAAATGCCGTGGAATATTTTTTCAAAAAATCGGAGTTTTATATGAGCGTATCTTACAAAAGAGTGCTGCTGAAGCTGTCCGGCGAGGCTCTTTCCGGCAGCGACGGCGTTATCAACTACGAGTATATCCAGAAGATCGGATCTGTCGTCCGCAAATGCCTTAAGGACGGCGTGCAGGTCGCGGTCGTCGTGGGAGCCGGCAACATCTGGCGCGGCAGACAGGGTCTTTCCATGGACCGTGTACGCGCGGACCATATGGGAATGCTTGCAACGGTAATAAACGCCCTTGCCATCCAGGACGCATTCATTTCCGTCGGTATCGACACGGTAGTCATGAGCGCGGTCGAGATGAACGCTTTCTGCGGGCAGTATACTCAGCGCGACGCGGTGCGCGCGCTTGAGCGCGGCAAGGTCGTGGTCTTCGGCTGCGGCACGGGCAATCCCTTCTTCTCCACCGACACGGGCGCAGTGCTCCGTGCGGCTGAGATCGGCGTGGACGTTATACTCATGGCAAAGAATATAGACGGCGTTTACACCGCCGATCCCCACAAGGATCCGAGCGCGGAAAAGCTCAGCGAGACCACATACGATCACATACTGTCCGAGCACCTCGGCGTTATTGACATGACCGCCGCGAGCCTTGCGATGGACAATTCCATTCCCCTTTACATTTTCGGTCTGAACGATCCCGAAAACATTTACCGCGTTGCCAAGGGCGAACGCATCGGCACTAAAGTTGTAAAATAATCATCCATAATAATATCGGAGGTAACATCAATGAAACTCGACACCACTGTTTTTGAAGAAAAAATGAAAAAGAGCATCGCCGTTTACAAGGATGAGCTTGAAACGATCCGCGCGGGCCGCGCGAACGCTTCCGTACTCAACGGCATCAACGTTGAGTATTACGGCACCCCCACAGCCATAAACCAGATGGCAGAGGTCAAGGTCACCGACGCGCGTACCCTTACCATCAGCCCCTGGGACATGACTACAGTCAAGTCCATCGAAAAGGCAATCCTTGCTTCCGACCTGGGCATCACTCCCCAGAACGACGGTAAGGTCATCCGCCTCGCATTCCCCCAGCCTACGGAGGAGCGCCGCCGCGAAATGACAAAGCAGATCTCCAAAATGGGCGAGGATGTGAAGGTAGCGGTCAGAAACGTTCGCCGTGAGGCTATTGACGCAGCAAAGGCCGCGAAGAAAGCCGGAGAGATGACCGAGGACAAGCAGAAGCAGAGCGAAAAGCTCGTTCAGGACCTCACCGACAAGTACGCAAAGGAAATAGACAAGGTGACAGAGGCGAAGTGCGCCGAGATCATGCAGTTCTGAGGGTATTACCTGAATGGTTACGACTGCGCCCCAGCGCGTGGGTATACCCGCGTCGGGGCGTTTCGTACTGTTTTTGACATATCCCGCCGCAAAGCGTCGGGCTTTACGTTTAAGAGGTACTCTGTTCATGATATTCAAGAAAAAACCGTCGGAAGAGATTAAAAGCACCGACGAAATGAAACAGCTCGTAGCCGACTGCGGGCTCAGGCACATAGCTTTTATAATGGACGGCAACGGCAGGTGGGCAACCGCTCGGCTATTGCCACGTAGCGCAGGGCACAGGGCGGGAATCAACGTAATGGTAGACATTGCGGACGCTTGTTTTAAGCGGGATATTCACCTGGTGTCCTTTTATGCGTTTTCGACGGAAAATAAATTTCGCCCCGCAGACGAAGTCAATGGGATTAAATCGCTGATAAAAACAAAACTGCCTTCGTTAAGTAAACGACTAAAAAAGAATAACGTGAGATTAAACGTTATAGGCGATAGGTCGTATTTCGAACCGGACGTAAGAACGGCAATCGACGAAAGCGAATCGCTTACTGCCGATTCCGACGGAGGCATATTGAACCTTGCTCTCAATTACGGAGGCAGACAGGAAATTTTGCAAGCCGCCGGCAGCGAAGACTTCGAAGGTTCGCTTTATACTGCCGGACAGCCGGATCCGGACATTTTGGTGCGTACCGGCGGAGAAAAAAGAC
>USKS01000229.1 GCA_900555345.1 uncultured Eubacteriales bacterium | reverse complement strand
GCTGCGAGGCGGGCGGAGTTGCGTCGTTCGTTCAGCGCAATAAGGTTGTTGCGGGGCAGGCGGCAGAACTTCTGACTCCCGGCAAAACGGGCATTGGGTTCGAGGTCGCCGAGCTCTCGGACGAGGGCGGAAACCCCATAGAGTCGGCGCCCCATCCGGGCATGATATTCACTCTCCGCTGCCCGACCGAGGTCAGAGCGGGGGATATACTGCGCGGCGCGTGATCGCTTCGCTTACGATTTTCATAAGCCGCTGACCCACAAAACATATATAATTTCCCGGCACACACGGAGGTTACATAATGGTAAAACTTATTGAGATCATCTATGCAGTCCTTGCGGGCATTGTACAGGGCATAACAGAATGGCTGCCCATAAGCTCAACGGGACACCTCATAATTCTTGACAGCCTTTTCAATATTGACAGTCTCAGTCCCGATTTCGTCAATATGTTTGACGTTGTCATCCAGTTCGGCTCCATACTTGCCATAGTCGTGCTGTATTTTCACAGGCTCAATCCGTTTGCTCCCTCCAAGTCGAAGGCGGAGAAAAAGAGCACATGGTCGCTTTGGGCAAAGATACTTGTGGCGGCTGTGCCCGCGGGCGTTATCGGCGTGGCGCTCAACGATTTTCTTGACGAGACGGTATTTGCCGATCCTCAGCGCAACTTCATAATTGCCGCAGCGCTCATATTCTACGGCATACTGTTTATAGTTATTGAAAGAACGCACAGAAAGAAACTGTACAGAATAGAAAGCCCCGAAGATATAGATTACAAAACGGCTCTCGGTGTGGGCGCTTTTCAGGTGCTTGCCCTCATACCGGGAACATCGCGCTCAGGCTCTACCATAATCGGTTCAACGCTTCTCGGCGTGTCCCGCACGGCTGCCGCGGAGTTTTCGTTTTTCCTTGCGATCCCCGTAATGCTGGGTGCGTCGCTTCTTAAGATCGCAAAATTTGTCGTCGGCGCGGAGGGCGGTATTGCCTCGGCTTTCACTGCGGGCGAATTCATCGTTCTCGGAGTGGGCACGCTGGTATCTTTCCTTGTGTCTCTCGTGGCAGTGCGTTTCCTTGTAAACTTTGTACGCCGCCACAGCTTTGAGTCCTTCGGCTGGTACCGCATCGTACTCGGCATCGCGGTGCTCGTATACTTCGGACTTATAAAATAATTTACCGGCACGGATGTGCAGGAGGAATACAAAATGAAATTTTCGGAAATGCCCTATAAGCGCCCCGACATGGAGGCGGCAAAGGCGGAAATATCCCGTCTGACAGACGCGCTGAAAGCCGCGAAGGACTACAACGCGGCGCGCGAGATCTTTCTCGAGAAGGATAAGTTTGACCGCCATATCGACACGCTTTCTACCCTTGCGAGCATACGTCATTCCATTGATACAAGAGACGAGTTTTATGACGCGGAGGTGAAGTTTTTCAATAAGGCGTATCCCGAGCTTCAGGAATACGATCAGAACTGGACCCTCGCAATGCTTGAAAGTCCTTACCGTGCCGACTTTTCCAAGGAGTTCGGCGATCTCATGTTCGTAAATGCGGAAATATCGCTGAAGGCGTTCTCGCCCGAGATCATTCCCGAAATGCAGAAGGAGAACGACCTGACGCAGGAGTATGAAAAGCTTCTTGCCTCCGCCGCGGTCGAATTTGAAGGCAAAACGTATACCATCCCTCAGATGGGACCCTTCAAGCAGGATCCCGACGACAGCCGCCGCCTTGCGGCATGGAAGGCTGAGGGCAAGTGGTACAAGGACAATCAGGATAAGCTCGACTCCATATATGACGAGCTTGTTCACCTGCGCGACACCATGGGCAAAAAGCTGGGATACGCGGGATATACCGAGCTCGGCTATTACCGCATGGGCAGAAACTGCTATACCAAAAACGATATAGAAAAGTTCCGCGACGCGGTAGTGAAATACCTTGTTCCCGTTGCCGACGGCATATACCGCAGGCAGGCGGAGCGCCTCGGCGTTGAGTATCCGCTCAGCTTTGCGGACTGCGCGCTCAGCTTCCGCAGCGGAAATCCCAAGCCCTGCGGCACTGCCGATGATATACTTGCGGCAGGCAAAAAGTTCTACGAGGAGCTGTCGCCCGAAACGGGAGTGTTCTTCAACACCATGCTTGACGGCGAGCTGCTCGATGTACTCTCAAAAGAGGGCAAGGAGGGCGGCGGCTACTGCACCGGCATCCTTGACTACGAGGTTCCGTTTATATTTGCAAACTTCAACGGCACGCAGGGCGATGTTGAGGTCGTGACTCACGAGGCGGGACACGCGTTTGAAGCGTGGACGAACCGTCACAGAGTTCCCTGCGGCTATATCTGGCCCAGCATGGAGGCGTGCGAGGTACACTCCATGTCTATGGAATTCTTTGCTTGGCCCTGGGCTGAGAGCTTTTTCGGCGGCGACGCGCGCAAGTTCCGCTACAGCCATCTGTCCGGCGCGCTGACGTTCATCCCCTACGGCACCATGGTAGACCATTTCCAGCATATAGTTTATGACAATCCCGATCTGACTCCGGCGCAGCGCCATGCTGAATGGAAGCGTCTTCTGGGCATATATATGCCGTGGCAGCGCCTTGACGGAGAGATCCCGTTCTACAGCGAGGGAGAGGGCTGGCAGCGTCAGCATCACATTTATTCTATGCCGTTCTATTATATTGACTACTGCCTTGCGCAGACGGTGTCGCTTGAATTCTGGGCAAAGATACAGAAGGATAAGGCAGAGGCGTGGAAGTATTATATGGCATATACAGAGCAGGGCGGCAGTCGTACATTTACGGAACTGCTCGCCAATGCGGGACTTGATTCTCCCTTTGAGGAGAAGTGCCTGCGCGGAGTATGCGGCGAAGCCGGCAAGTGGCTCGATGCCTACAACCTTGACGGTATAAAGTAAAGGTGGATTTAATTCGCGGGGCTTCGCGCCCCGCGCCCCGACGTTGGAGATAAATATGTGGGGCGCTGCCCCACACCCCACTTAGGGTTCTTTTTTTGGAAAAAGAACCCTAAGAACCCGAAAAAACCGGACTGAAAAAGGTATAATCTATC
>USKS01000228.1 GCA_900555345.1 uncultured Eubacteriales bacterium | reverse complement strand
TACGAGATTCGCCTTAGTCTCGTGGGCTCGGAGATGTGTATAAGAGACAGCCGTCGCCGCGCGAGCAGGCATTGGCGCCCATATCATCGGGCAAAAGCATACCGCTGCAAAGCAGCGCGGCGTTTCGCTTCTGCATTCTGTATATACGGGCAAGCAGCGCAAATTCATCGTCGCGCATGAGCCACGGGTTTCCGTAAAGCTCCGGCGCAAGTATCAGCGCGCGGTTGAACGCCTGATATATTAGCTCGTCTTCAAAATAATCTATACATGAGGAGACGCAGACACCGTGATCCTCGCAAAGCCTGCGAAGCTCCGGCACGTGCCCGCGCGAGAACATATACTCCCTGTTGTGCATGGCGCATTTTTTGTTGCATACGGAAACATCGGTATAAGTTTCGTCGCCGTTCCACAGAAACGTCGTCGCGTACTTCTCCGCCCCGTGAAGATCGAGCCTGTGATTGAGAACTATCAGATCGGGCGAATACTCTCTGCATTCGCGCAGCATTTTTTCAAAAAGCTCCGTTTTGTCTTCCCGCAGTCCGCCACAGACGGCGTCTATCTTGAATTCGGCAAAACGGTAGTCGCGACAAAGGCGCACAACGTTTTCGTATCTGCGCCGCTCCTCCTCGGGAGTGCTGCCGAAGCCGTCGGGACCGCCCCAGAGACCGAGGCGGATACCGCCCTCGGCGGCTGTCTTAACGATCTTCCCCCAGCCGTTGGGATAGGACTTTTTGAAATGCTCGCTGTCCGTTGAGCCGTATGTGCCGCCGGCACCGTCAAAGTTGCCCGCGTCCCACGCGTATATGGCTATCTGCATACCGTATGTATCGCGCAGCCATTTGAAAAACTCAAGGTTTATAAGCGTCTGGCGCTCCGTTGAGCCTTCGTTGGTGTTGTTGATCCATGAGAAATACTGAGCAACGGACGGGGTAAGCTCGTCGGCTCCCGCGTCTTTTCTGTTTTTTTCCATATGCGTCTCCGTACGGTAGATTTTATATATATGTATCTCGTTTCAGGCTGCCCGCAGGCAGGGCAAATTATCGGGGCAGTGAACGCACCGCAGCGGTCTGAATTTTTGCAGCGTCCCTGTGGGCGCTTTCCGCATCTCACTGCCGCTCGCGGCATACGCCCCGCACGGCGCGAAAACGTTCTTCGCGGCTCCGTTTGGGCGCGCCTCCCGCTTTTCGGTGCTCGCTTATACTATACGCGAGCGGCTGCCGCCGCCTGCGTATGATTTTATGTTCTCCGCGATCTCCGCAATGCAGCGGTTTCTCGCCTCCAGCGAGCCCCACGCCATGTGGGGTGTGAGCAGCACGTTGGGAAGCCCCGCAACGGCGGTGTACGGGCTGTCGGTGCCGAAGGGCTCTTTTGAATACACGTCAACGCCGATAGCACCTATTCTGCCGTCCGCGACGGCTGCGCAAAGCGCCGCCTCGTCGCAAACCGCGCCTCTGGCAACGTTAATAACGATGGCGTTTTTCTTCATCATTGCGATCCGCTCCGCCGATATAAGTCCGCGGGTTCCCTCCGTAAGCGGAGTATGCACGGATATAATATCCGCCCGTCTGCACAGCTCATCTATACCGACGCACTCAAAGTCCGGCACGAGCGTGCGTTTATTGGCAATAACACGGCAGCCGAGAGCGGCGGCGACCGCGGCGACCTTTCTGCCGATATTGCCGAGGCCTACAATGCCCCATGTCATGCCGCACATTTCGTGATACACCGGAACAAGGCGGTTAGCTTCGCCCGCGCGGGTGTAGCTGCCGTCGTCCACCCACTGCCTGTATTCCTTTATATGAGTTGCCAGCGACAGCGCCATTGCAAGCGTTACCTGTGCAACGCTGTCGGTGGAATATCCCGCAACGTTGCATACTGCCACGCCTCGGCTTTTCATAAATTCCGTGTCAACATTATCGTATCCCGTTGCGGCGATGCAGACAAGCCGTAGCTTCGGTGCCTCGCCCACGGTGTCGGCGAAAAGCTTTGCCTTATTGACTATAACGACGTCCGCGTCCTTTATGCGCTCCGCCGTGAGCGCGGGCTCCGTTGACGGATACAGGGTGCATTCTCCCAGGGACAGTATGGGAGAAAGGTCTGCGTCGTCCCCCAAAGTTTTTGCGTCGAGAAAAACTATTTTCATATATACTCCTAAATGTAAAAAGCGGGAGCTGAAAATATTCAGCCCCCGTTTTTATTACTTGAATTTACGCTTTCTTGCTGCCTCAGACTTTTTCTTTTTCTTTACGCTGGGCTTTTCATAGCATTCTCTTTTACGAAGCTCGGCCTGGATACCCGATCTCTGGCACTGACGCTTAAAGCGACGGAGCGCGCTGTCAAGAGACTCATTCTCTTTTACTCTGATTTCTGCCATTATCTGTTTCCCTCCCCTCGCTTTATGCACTGAGAAGCGCCGGATTGCACTTCTTAATTATTATAGCTGTGAAAGCTGTGCTTGTCAAGAACATTTTTACAATTCTTTGAAAAAGCCTTTTATTTTGCAACTATATTTACTATTCTGCCCGGGACATATATCTCTTTGACGATGTTTTTGCCCGCCAGCTGTTCTGCCACACGCGCGTCAGTCTTTGCGGCGGCGATCGCCTCGTCCTTATCCGCGTCTCTGGGAATAGTTATGGTAGCGCGCAGCTTGCCGCATATCTGGACCGCGATCTCAACAGTCTCGTCAACGGTCTTTGCTTCGTCAAACTCGGGCCACCCGCCGAGAGAAAGAAGTCCCTTGCCGCCGCACTTTTCCCATATCTCCTCGCAGAGGTGAGGAGCGTAGGGGCAAAGCAGGCTGACAAACGTTTTAAGCTCATCGACGGTCAGAGAGCCGTGATCGTATATCTCGTTTATAAGTGTCATAAGCGCGGCAATGCCGGTATTGAATTTCATTTCTTCAATATCGTCGCTTACCTTCTTTACGGTCTTGTGGAACGAAGACTCAAGCTCGGGAGTTGCTCCGCTTCCCTTTGCGATGTCGAGAAGCCCTGCAGTTCTGTCAAGAAACCTCTTGCAGCCGCGAACGCTGCTGTCCGACCAGGGAGCCGCCTTTTCGTAGTCGCCCATGAACAGCACATACACGCGCAGAACGTCTGCGCCGTATTTGTCAACAACGTCCAGAGGGTCAATTACATTGCCC
>USKS01000227.1 GCA_900555345.1 uncultured Eubacteriales bacterium | reverse complement strand
GCCGTCGTCGATGACCATGCTGCACTTGCGTGCGCTGTCTTCGCTGTAGATATCGGGTCCGC
The DNA here is from genome assembly GCA_900555345.1 of uncultured Eubacteriales bacterium. The sequence goes on along the minus strand of USKS01000227.1, from coordinate 3,120 downwards.
TCTTCTCGCATCTGCTGTCGTACATGAAGAAGGGAACGTGTTCGCTTGAATGTGTACGCAGCTCGAGCGGTGTGGGATGGTCGGGCAGTACGAGGATTTTGAAATCATCGCCGCAGCCCTTGAGATATTCGCAAACGGGTCCGAGGATGAGCTCGTCGATTTTCTCAACGGCATAGACCTTGTTTTCGATCTCGCCGCGGTGTCCGCATTCGTCCGGTGCTTCAACGTGAACGTAAACAAAATCTTCTCCGTCTTTAAAACACTTTATTGCGGCGTTTGCCTTGCCTGTGTAGTTTGTTTTGTAGTTGCCTGTCGCGCCCTCAACGTCTATAACGTCCATGCCCGCGCAGATGCCGATACCTTTTATAAGATCGACAGCGGAAATGATAGCGCCGTCGATCCCCCATTTATCCTTGAAAGAGGGAAGTGCGGGCTTTGCTCCGGGACTCCAGAGCCAGGGAGAGTTTGCGGGGCGCAGGCCCTTGGCGCGTCTCTCGGCGTTCAGAGGATGGTTTTTCAGTATCTCAAAGCCCTTTTTCTGGAACTCGAGAAACTCTGCGCCGCCGTCCTCGGCTTTGGGCAGATAGTCTCCGATGCGGCGTCCGATAATATCGTGGGGACGGTTGAAGGGGTATGTCTGCGATGCGTTTTTCCAGAGCAGGCAGTGGCGGTAGCTGACGCCCGTATACAGATGTCTGTCATCGTTTGCAAGCTGTTCGTTCAGAGCTTTTATAAGTATATCCGCTTCTTCTGTGGAAATTTCATCGGCGCTGTGGTCTATCATGATCTGATCCTCATAGCTGCCGTCACCCTGATCCTCTGAAACGGTCACTATGTTGCAGCGGATGGCGGTGTCGTCGTCCTCCATGGCAAGTCCCATGCTCATAGCCTCAAGGGGGGATCTGCCTTTGGAGTAGACCGCGGGATTATATGAAAGAATGGCAAGATTTGCTGTGTCGCTTTCGGGCACCATGCCGTTCGGAACGTTGAGAACCGTTCCGCACAGGCTCTTTTTGCAAAGCGCATCCATATTGGGCTTGTGCGCCGCCTCCATGGGAGTTTTGTTGCCCAGCTCCTTTACGGGGCGGTCCGCCATTCCGTCGGGAATAAGTACAAAGTATTTCATGTGTTTTTGCTCCGATAAATAATTTTTCATACTATTTTATCATTAAAATCTTAAAAAAACAATAACTTTAATGTATAATTATGTGTACACAAGGCTTTTTTTTGAAATTTTACTCTATGATGCACCCGAAAGAATATTTGTTACAAAAATATTTATCTTTTTTTGAAAAAACACTTGCAAATGTGTCCGCTTTGTGATACAATTACGAAACGTATGAGAATGTTCGCCAATGTACCCTCTCAGGCAGCGGCGACGCTTTGATTTTTATAGGAGGATAAAAAATGCCTAACATTAAAAGTGCTAAAAAGCGTGTAAAAGTTACTGCGACAAAGACTCTTCGCAACAAAATGTTCAAGAGCCAGATGAAAACGACCGTAAAGAAGTTCAATGCTGCGGTTGAGAGCGGTGACAAGGCTGCGGCTGCCGAGGCTTACAAGGCTGCTGTTATCGTAGTCGATAAGGCTGCAAAGCGCAATATCATTCACAAGAATGCGGCTGCTCACAAGAAGAGCCAGTTCACAGTTGCGCTGAACAAAATGGCGTAAAACCGATATATGAATTTCCCCTGCCGGGCCCGGCAGGGGATTTTTGTTTTTTGGTCATGCGCCTCTCGCTGCGATCCGCCGCGGCGTTTGAGACAATAAATTACACTTATGCGGGCGGGGGAGAAGCCGCAGGGACTGTACCGGAACTACTTCTACCATGTTTGATTACACTTATTCGGGCGAGGGAGGAGCCGCTGCGCTGCGGCGGCTGCGCCAAAGACGAAAACGGCAAAAAAACACCGCCGATTCCTCTGCGCTCTTTAGAGGAAACGGCGGTATCATATTGTACCCGGTATTCCGGGCTGGTGGAGACAACTGGAATCGAACCAGTGACCCCTTGCATGTCAAGCAAGTACTCTAACCAGCTGAGCTATGCCTCCGTGTGGAATGGAACTATAATAACACGAAGTGCACAGTTTGTCAATAGTTTGGTAAAAATATGTGATTTAATTGTTATATTTTCGCGCGGCGGAGCTGATTTTGCAGAACACGTAAGCATTGTTTTGCAAAAACTACGGCGGTCAGGGCTCTGTTACCGTATTTCTTTCCGTTTTGCCAAGCGCAAAGCAGTACATCATAAGAGAAAAGGGAAGAACGGTCAGCGGCAGAGCCGAGGTGTCTGTAAGCAAGTTTGTAACTGATGCAGACGTTACGGGATAGCCGCCGATAATGCCGGATAGCAGATCCGAAAGCACAGTGAGAAACGTAAAGGCGAGTGCTGCAATGCAGGCGATGCGCGATGCCGTCAGAAGCTTATGCGAAAGCAGCGAATCAATAAAAAGAAATACACACAGCAGGGCGAGCACAGGGTACGAATATATCGGCGCTGCAAAAAACATGAAAGTATTTACTACAGCCCCCGCAATAAGTGCCGCTCTGTACAGAGTGCGTCTCCTCATGTTCAGGAAAAACACTGCAAACAGCACAAGAACAGCAAACTCCAAGGCGCAGAGTATCATAAGCTTTACGTAAACGGACGTGGGCAGAACTATGTCCGGCATGAAAGGTATATCGGATAAAGACTCACCGCTTAAAAGGCTTTTCAGATTATGTATAAAAGCACGCACCTGCAGTCCCGCGCAGACAAACAGCGCCGCCGCAAGAGGCACGCATTTTTCACGGTTTTTCATAGTATTCTCCCTTGTTTTGATAGATCGGTTAATAAATCGGGCGCCCGAAAAGAGGGGCGCCCGACCGAAAATCTTTTATATAGCCGACAGTGACTTACGCAAGCTCTGCGAAGTACTTGATGGTACGAACCATCTGGCTGGTGTAAGAGTTCTCGTTATCGTACCAGGAAACTACCTGAACCTCGTAGAGATCGTCTGCGATCTTTGCGACCATGGTCTGGGTAGCATCGAACAGAGAACCGTATCTCATACCGATAACATCGGAAGAAACGATGGGCTCCTCGTTGTAGCCGAAGGAAGCGGAAGAAGCAGCCTTCAT
>USKS01000226.1 GCA_900555345.1 uncultured Eubacteriales bacterium | reverse complement strand
CTCGTATCAAATGATATGAAAAACTCTGCATTTCTGAAATTCAGAGCTAACCAGACATTTATTTGCTTTCTTGCAGCAATAGCAGTAAATATTTGCGGCTGGGTACTTGGATACATTCCATATGTTGGCGGAGTTCTTTCATGGGCTCTCTCTATTGCAGTATTTGCACTTTACGTTATCAACATTGTTTATGCCGCAAACGGAAACGGCAAGAAGCTTCCACTTGTCGGCGGAATTGAAATCCTCAAGTAATTCAAGATAACACTTTAAACGGGCAGATGCTTTATCTGTCCGTTTTTTATTTTTTGGGGGACGGCGGCTGTTTGCTGTGATCGTAAGATCGTATGTATTTCTGCCGCCGTTGGGTTCTTGCAGGTTCACTTTGAAAAATCTTTAATACTAATTCTCGATCGTTCTATAGACAAAATCGACAGATAGAATAAGTTCAGTCAAGGAAAGCGACCGCAGACAGGCTGTCGCCTGACAAGGGAGCTTGACGCAGAATGAACTTATTATAGCCGAGAGTTTGTCTATAGGTTGATTGAGAATTAGTATCCTACACAAACAGCACCGTACAAAGCGTTTAACCTTGTACGGTGCAAAACAAATTGTGGTTTATTTTTTATAAATTTTTGTACCCTGCCTTGTTTCCTCAACAGCATATCCGAGAGCTGTTATCTTGTCACGGAGTTCATCTGCAAGTGCGAAATTCTTTTCCTTTCTTGCAGCCTTGCGCTGTTCGGCAAGGTCGAGTATCTCCTGCGGGAGCTCTTCCGTTTCAGGCTCAGCGTTGAGCTTTTCGGCATTTTTTATAAGGTTGAGTGAAAGCACCTTGTCAAATTCGCTGATAAGAGCAGCCTTTGTTTTGCCGTTTGTATCAGCGGAAAGAACATCATATACAGCAGTGATCGCAAGAGCTGTGTTAAGGTCGTTGTCAAGAGCGTCCTTAAAGCTGCCCATAAGCTTATCATATGCAGCCTTGTCGATCTCACCTGAGGTATCCTTTACAGCCGCAGCGATCCTTGCTATCATTTTATTGTATGCAACTGCTGCATTGTCAAGGTTCTCATAGCTGAATACAAGTGACTTGCGGTAGTGTGACTGTAAGCAAAAGAAACGGTAAACGATAGGGTCGTAGCCCTTTTCCTCAAGAAGTGAAACAGTAAGGAACTCGCCGGAGGACTTGCTCATTTTGCCGCTGTTTGTATTGAGGTGATGAACGTGGAACCAGTAGTTGCACCACTTGTGACCCAGATATGCCTCGCTCTGCGCAATTTCGTTGGTGTGGTGCGGAAAAGCATTGTCAATGCCGCCGCAGTGGATGTCCAGGTACTCGCCCAGATGCTTCATGGAAATGCATGAGCACTCTATGTGCCAGCCCGGGTAGCCGACTCCCCAGGGACTGTTCCATTTCAGCTCCTGATCGTCGAATTTGGACTTTGTGAACCAAAGCACGAAATCCGCCTTGTTGCGCTTGTTGTGATCCTTTTCAACGCCCTCGCGAACGCCGTCCTGAAGATCCTCTTCTTCAAAATTGTGGAACACGTAGTAGTTTTCGAGCTTAGAAGTGTCAAAATAGATATTTCCGCCCGCCTCATATGCGTATCCGGTGTCCATAAGCTTTTTAATGACCTTTATGAACTGACCTATGCAGGCAGTGGCAGGCTCCACCACGTCGGGACGTCTTATGTTAAGGCTTTTGCAGTCCGTGAAAAACGCGTCGGTGTAAAGCTTTGCTATCTCCATCACCGACTTGTGCTCGCGCTTTGCGCCCTTGAGCATTTTATCCTCGCCCTCGTCGGAATCGCCCGTAAGGTGTCCCACGTCCGTAATGTTCATAACGCGCTTTACGTCATATCCGACGTAGCGCAGATATCTGTCCAGAATATCCTCCATGATGTATGTTCTCAGATTGCCGATATGGGCAAAATGATACACGGTAGGGCCGCAGGTGTACATAGACACCTTGCCGGGTGTGTTCGGAACAAACTCCTCTTTTTCGTGAGACAGTGAATTATAAAGCTTCATATGTGCAGGATTTCCTTTTCCCGGCAGAGGTTCTGCCGCTTGATTTTTCCGTGAAGAACATAAACGCAAGAGCGATAAGCATAAGCCCCGTGCCCGCAAAGACTGCGGCGGTGTACCACCAATCGTTTGTAAACGGGATCTTACCTATAAGATAATTGCCGCCGTTAAAGGCAAAGTGAATTGCGATGGGCGCGATGATGCTGCCGTATTTCTCGAGAGAAGCCGCCATGATTATACCAAGCGGCACCGTGTATACGAACTGCTCGATATTCATATGGGCTATGCCGAACATAACGCCCGAGAGGATCATCGCCCACGGCACGGGTATCGCCCGCTTCAGCTTGTTGTAAACTATGCCGCGGAACACGACCTCCTCCACAATAGCTGTCGTAAGTCCGATGTGTATAAAGTCAAGCACGGGATACGGTGCCTGCAGAAGGCTGTCTATTTCGTCGCCCACAGAGTTATCCGCGAGAGACGGCAGCAGCGCGTAAAGCCCGATAATGAGAAGAGTCGCTGCAAACTGCGCGCCGAAGCCGAGGGTCAGCGCACCGCCCAGGGGCGCGGGACGCAGTGGGCGAAGCTCGATCTGTGCGCAAAAGCTCTTTTTTCTGATCTTGAAAAACATTGCGAGCAGAAAAACGCAAAGCGCGGCGCTTATCATGCCGGAGAGCCACGACCAGTGGCCGTAAGCCTCGTACATTTTGTCAATTACGGAATCAAATGAAGTATATCCCAATGCGCCGCCTGCCGCGCCGCATATGAACATAGCCACGCCTTCAACAACGGACTGCATCGCAAAGAAGAAAGCTATATACGCGCAGCACTGAAAAAACGTTTTGAAAAACCGCTTTGCGCCCGATTCCTTTTTCTGTCTGAGCGGCATGCCGCATACGGGACAGAAATTTGCGCCCGGATTTATTAGTCTGCTTCGGCATCTCTGGCAGAACGCCGGTGTTGTTCTGTCGGGATCATTCATTTTGCACTTCCTCCTTGTTGCTTTGAAAAAACCGTATCGCACGGCAAAGTGTCAGCCGTAAGCCGCGGCGGGCGCCGTCGGCGCCGACCTCGCCAATCTTGTCAACGAAGCGGCGCTCCGCGCGGTTCGCAACGGGCGCACGATCGTAAACGAAGCGGATCTGGAGGAAAGCATCGAAGT
>USKS01000225.1 GCA_900555345.1 uncultured Eubacteriales bacterium | reverse complement strand
ATCATCTCTTCAAGGCGCGCGGCGACCTCTGCCTTTGCGCCCTGCCACTCGCCGTGAACGGCATCGCCGTCGGCATTCATCGCGCCGTATGCCTCAAGCCACTCCCACGTGGTGTAGGGCGGCATGGGCACATATTCGTACTGCGTGTGCGCAATGCCCGCCTGCAGCTCAATATATCTGTCCGGGCTGTGATCGGCGGTCAGATATTCCTGCCAGCGGTCGCCGCCGGGATTCTGACCCCAGCAGAACAGCTTTCTGCCTATCTGCTGATATGTGGAGGTCTGCACAAGACCGTAGCCGTCGGCGTCAAGCGCCGCCTCAAACTTGCGGTCCTTGGGCAGTATCTTGTAAAAATAGTCGCAGGCGGCGGGTACGTTTATGGGGTAGGTAACATCGTCGCCGTGGTGGATCGGGATAGGTGCAAGACTCGTGTTGTTCTCCGCCACATATGCGCCGTCCGCATTGACCACGACTCTCGTGTCGGGAGTTTCGGGAACGGCGATATTGCTCCACCAGTACATTGGCACAACGTCCGGCAGCGGATTTATTATGCGCGGACGCACGAACAAAAGCTTTGAAGCCTCGGGCAGAAAGAAATCTATCTGCTGAACGACGCCGCGGATGCGCTCGTACTCGTATATGCGCAGAACGGGCGTGCCGTCCTCAAGGTGGGTGGTGGCCGTAAACATGGTGTCGCAGGTGTGAACGTGATGGCCGAAAATGCCGCAGTTCCACTCAACGCCGCCGCTGGTCCACGCGTTGCGTATAGCCAGATTGCACGGACGCATTACGGGGTTTGCGAAAAGAAGATCGCGGCCGCTTGTCTTGTCGATAAGCGACATGAGCTTTCCGCCCCATTCGGGCAGAAATGTCGCTTTCAGATATTCGTTTTCCAGAACGACGGCGTGCATCTCGCGCTCTTTCAGAGGGCGGGTGTACATATCCTGCATTTTGTACGGGAAAGCGGAGGGCACGTGGTCGTAGCCTATAAACAGTCCCTCGTCCTCGGAAAGTCCCGAGTCGCCGTTTCTGTGCCAGAAATTAAGCTTTGCGAGGGCAGGCAGCGAGGAAGTGCCGTTCATATCCTGACACGGCATTGTGAATGTTGTTTTTCTGAGTGTGGAAGCCATACAAATTTCCTTTATGTTTATTTCAGCAGTGATGTTACTTTGTTTATGTCTCCCGCGCCCATGACAAGGATCATATCCCCGTCCTTTGCGGCGCCGTTCACATAAGCGGCAATTTCTTCAAACGTGTCGAAATAGCTGCACTTCTGCCCGTTTTTCCTTATTGCGCCTGCAAGCATTTCCGACGATACCTCGCCGGTGTTCACTTCTCGCGCGGAGTATATGGGAGAAAGAATTATCTCGTCCGCTCTGCCCGAAAGCGCCGAGGCGAAGTTGTTGAACAGCTTGCCCGTGCGCGAGTAGGTGTGCGGCTGGAATATGCAGAAAATGCGGTCGTATCCCATTGCGGATGCCGCGTCAAGGGTCGCGGCTATCTCCGTGGGATGGTGAGCGTAGTCGGTGAAAATACGTCCGCCGCCCGCAGCGCTGCCGCAGTCGTCCATTCTGCGCCCCGCGCCGTGAAAGGCTCCGAGACCCTCGGCAATTTTTTCGGGGTCTGCCCCGCAGATGTGCGCCGCAGCCGCAGCCGCAAGCGCGTCGCAGACATAGTGCGCCCCGGGGACCGCAAGGCTGACGCTGCAAAGGAGCGCGCCTTTGTAATAAATATTGAAGCTTCCGCATCCGCGGGAGAACGTGATATCGTCCGCGCAGTAGTCCGCGTCCCGCTCTCCGACGCCGAAGGTCACAACGGTGCCGCCGAAGCCTTCCGCAGCTTTCATAACGTCGTCGTCGCAGCAGTTGACGAGAGCCGTACCCGCACCGGTGCGGTCGAGAAATGCGCGGAAGGAGGCGCGGATCTGATCCATGGAATGGAAATAGTCCACATGGTCCATTTCGATATTAAGAATAACGGCAACGGTGGGATAGAAGTCGAGAAACGAATCCTTATATTCGCACGCCTCGAAGATAAAATAATCCTCCCCGCCGATGCGGTGGGCGCTGCCCACGTCCTTCATAAGCGCGCCGCAGCTGACGGTGGGGTCGAGACCGGCGGCGCTGAAAACAGCCTCGCACATGGAGGTCGTGGTGGATTTGCCGTGCATGCCGGATATGCCGATGCGCTGCTTGTAGCCGGACATGAGATAGCCCAGATAGTCGGCGCGGGATATGCAGGGAATGCCCGCGTCCTTTGCCGCTTTGTACTCGGGATTGTCCCCGGAGATAGCAACGGTGTATACAAGCGCGTCACAGCCAGAGACGTGCGACGCGTCGCTTTCGTAGTAAACGGTGATGCCCTGTTTTTCCAGGGCTTTTGTAACGGCAGTCTCCGAGCGGTCGTAGCCCGATACATCGTGTCCGCGCAGCTTGGAAATGCGGGCAAGCGAGCACATGCTGACGCCGCCGATACCGTCAAAAAACAGTTTTTTTCTTCCGCGGAGCAGATTTTCTATATGCTCTGCCCCGAAATGAGTATTGTCAAGTGACATATGACCTCCGTCTTTATCGCCGAACGGCAAAAACGGCTTGCGGCGCGAAGCGCAGCCGCCGTTTCACCCGCCCGCCGTGAAGTGAGCATAACTCTACTAAATACAGTATACCATAAAACAAGCAAAATGGACAGTGTTTTTTCGCATTTTTCACCCGCGGCGCCGACATTGGCGGCGCAAAGAATACTCCGCGCCCGCGCGGTACATAATATCCGTATAGAAAGCACGTACCGAAAGGAAGTTTTAAGCAATGAATATAACAGATGTAAAAGTGCGCCGCACATTTGACGAGGGACCCATGCGGGCGGTAGTCTCGGTGACGTTTGACGATATGCTTGCCGTTCACGACATAAAGCTCATCTGCGTGCACGACCGCAGCTTTCTTGTGATGCCCGGCAGGAAAAAGCCGGACGGCACGTACCGCGACATGGTGCATCCCGTAAACTCCGAGTTCCGCGCCCGCCTTGAAGAGGCGGTCATCGCCGAGTACCGCAGGGTCGCGGAGAGCGGGGCTGACAGCGGCTCGTTCATATGACACGGCATACGGCGGGCAGCGCACAGTTTTGGCAGCGGCACCTCCGCAGGGCGGGCGGCACCTGCCTCTTTTAGGCGGGCAGCGCACGGTTTTGGCAGCGGCA
>USKS01000224.1 GCA_900555345.1 uncultured Eubacteriales bacterium | reverse complement strand
GGCGCGGGCGGGGCGGGGGTGCGGGAGGAACGGCGGACGAGTGGGGCGCTGCGCGGCGTGCGAACCTTGCAGCGGGTGCGCGGGGCGGATGCGGGCGGCGCGCGGGATGGCGGGATGCTATTGTCAGCGGGGGCGGTTCGCTCCAAATATAAGAACAAGGCTGCCGCACGGCAGCCTTGTTCTTATGTTTACCCCTCCGTCTTGCGGCGCTGCTTCATATCGATTATTCTCTGATTTGAAGAGCCGCGGAACACAAGACGCAGATCCTTCTTTTCTTCAATAAACTCTCCGTCCACCAACACGTCCAGAAGCGACAGGATCTCATCCGTCGCCTCGCAGTAGTACGCGCCGCCGGGTACAAGATCCTTTTCAAGCGTGCAGCCCGTATAGCACCATATATCCTTTTCGGGATACGTTTCTCTCACGCGTCTGAGCAGCGGCAAAAGCGCCTCCTGGTTTTCCTTTTCCATTGGCTCCCCGCCGAGCAGCGTAAGCCCGTTTATATACGAAGGAGACAGCGCCTCGATTATCTCGTTCTCCGTCTCATCCGTATACGGCGTGCCGTACGTAAAGCTCCATGTGTCGCTGTTAAAGCAACCCTTGCAGTGGCGTCTGCATCCGGACACGAACAAAGAGACACGCACACCGCGCCCGTTTGCTATATCGGTTTTCTTTATTTCACCGTAGTACATTCAAAACACCGTCCGATACGCTCATTACAGGTGCAGCACTCTGTCGCGGATCTCCTGTGTGCGGCCCTGGTTCCAATACTGCGTTCCGATATATCCGCAGGTGCGGCGGGCAACATTCATGGTATCCTGATCCTGATTTCCGCACTGCGGGCAGGTCCAGACAAGCTTTCCGTTGACTTCTTTTATAACTATCTCGCCGTCCCAGCCGCATTTCTGGCAGTAGTCGCTCTTTGTATTGAGCTCGGCATAGATAATATTGTCGTAGATAAAGCGCATTACCTGAAGCACGGCTTCCGTGTTGTTCTGCATATTGGGAACTTCAACGTAGCTTATAGCTCCGCCGGGCGACAGATGCTGGAACTGCGACTCAAACGCGAGCTTTGTAAACGCGTCGATCTTCTCGGTGACGTGTACATGATATGAGTTCGTTATATATCCCTTATCCGTTATGCCGGGGATCACGCCGAAGCGCTTCTGCAGGCACTTTGCAAACTTATATGTGGTAGACTCAAGAGGCGTACCGTATATGGAGTAGTCGATATTCTCCTCGGCTTTCCACTGGCTGCACTTTTCGTTCATATACTGCATTATGCTGAGCGCAAAGGGAGTTGCCTCCGGATCGGTATGGCTTTTTCCCGTCATATACTTTACGCACTCGTAAAGTCCGGCATATCCGAGAGAGATCGTGGAATATCCGTTATAAAGCAGTTTGTCGATAGGCTCACCTTTTTTAAGACGTGCGCACGCGCCGTACTGCCACAGTATAGGAGCTGAATCGGAAAGGGTGCCTTTCAGCCTGTTGTGACGGTACTGCAGCGCCTTGTGGCAAAGCTCCAGTCTCTCGTCGAATATCTTCCAGAAGCTCTCGGTATTGCCGCCGGAGGAAAGAGCAACGTCGGGCAGGTTTATAGTCACAACGCCCTGATTAAAGCGGCCGTAATACTTATGCTTGCCGGGCTCGTAGTTGCCCGCATTGGCGATATTGCCGACGCCTGCGTCCGTAAATCTGTCGGGGGTGAGGAACGAGCGGCAGCCCATGCAGGGATAAACATCGCCTTTGAGCTCCATCATTTTTTTGGCGGAGATATAATCGGGCACCATGCGGCGCGCGGTGCACTTTGCCGCAAGCACGGTCAGATAGTAATACGGTGATGAAGGCTCGATGTTCTCTTCTTCAAGCGCATATATAAGTTTGGGGAACGCAGGCGTTACCCAAACACCCTTTTCGTTCTTAACGCCCTCATAACGCTGCAGAAGAGTCTCCTCGATTATAAGCGCAAGGTCCTTTTTCTCCCGCTCGTTCTTTGCTTCTCCGAGGCACATGAACACCGTGACAAACGGAGCCTGTCCGTTGGTGGTAAGCAGCGTCACCACCTGGTACTGTATGGTCTGAACGCCGCGGCGAACCTCCTCGCGCAGTCTGTCCTCGACGACTTTTGCGATACTCTCCTCATCGGGAGCCGCGCCGAGACTTGCAGCCTCGCTTTCTACCTGGCGGCGGATCTTCTTTCGTGAAACGTCCACAAACGGAGCAAGGTGCGCAAGAGAAATGGACTGACCTCCGTACTGGTTGGAAGCGACCTGCGCTATGATCTGCGTTGCAATGTTGCAGGCGGTGCTGAAACTGTGCGGACGCTCTATAAGCGTGCCTGTGATGACCGTACCGTTCTGCAGCATATCCTCAAGATTGATGAGGTCGCAGTTATGCATATGCTGAGCGAAGTAGTCGGAATCATGGAAATGGATTATGCCCTCGTTATGCGCGTCAACAATATCCTTCGGCAGAAGGAGACGGTTTGTTATATCGCGGGAGACCTCGCCCGCCATGTAGTCGCGCTGCGTGGAGTTGACAACGGGGTTTTTATTGGAGTTCTCCTGCTTTGCCTCTTCGTTGTTGCACTCGATAAGGCTGAGTATCTTGTCGTCGGTGGTGTTGGACTGACGCACGAGCGCTCTGACATAGCGGTATGTGATGTAGCTCTTTGCCACCTCATACGCGCCGTGTGCCATTATCTGCTTTTCCACCAGGTCCTGCACTTCCTCGACGCTGGGAGAACGCCCAAGCTGCTCGCAGGCAAGAACGACGTTTTCGGAAATGCGCTGTATCTGTATGGGTGTCATGCGGATGCTTTTGTCAACGGTTTCGTTGGCTTTATTTATAGCAACTACGATTTTTGAAATATCGAATTCGGCCTCAGAGCCGTTTCTTTTAATAATTGTCATTTTTTCACCCCTTCGGAATTATTAGTCATATTCGTGCTTAGCTATTATATTATAGCACATTAAGTTCCGTTTGTCTACATGTTGTTGCAAATTTACAAATAAATACTGTATATTGTATTTTGCACCTATATATCGGGCTGTGCTTTATTGCAGGCAGACCGTCCGAAATGCCGCGGCGACGGCGGATAAAGGGAAAAAGTGTCGGAACTCTGCCCGACACTTTCCGTATTTGTATTTGTTTCGGCATACCGAAGCAGCGCTCAAAGATCGCTCCACAGCA
>USKS01000223.1 GCA_900555345.1 uncultured Eubacteriales bacterium | reverse complement strand
TCGGCAGCGTCAGATGTGTATAAGAGACAGAGTGTTGCCATGGTACGCGCGGGAGAAAAGTCCGTGGGCGTCGCAACGGGCGACGGACCTATTGACGCGGCGTTCCGTGCGATAGAGCAGTGCGTCGGTCATCACTATGAGCTGGACGCATTTCAGATACGCGCCGTAACGCAGGGCAAGGAAGCGCTGGGCGACGCCGTAGTAAGGCTTCGCAGCGGCGGAAAGCTGTTCTCCGGCAACGGTCTTTCAACGGATATTGTAGGCGCAAGTATAAGAGCGCACGTAAACGCTCTCAACAAGATAATCTTTGAGGAGGAACAGGCGTGAAGCTCACTTTTTCAACGGAAAACGTAAAGCTTGCTTCGTTTTTGTCGCTTTGCAGATATGCCGACGACTACGGCTTTTCGGGCATTGAGATTTCCGACGCGGAGGACGAAAGAATTCGTCATTCCGACAGCATCCTGCGTCCGGAGCATGTTTCGGAGGCAAAGAGAAAGCTTTATAACAGAGGGCTTGAGCTGGCGGCGCTTACCTGTCCGTTTGACGCGGACGGCGGTGACGTTACGCCCGAGCTTCTGAAAAGATATATTGATATGGCGCACTCCTCCGGCGCGGGACGTGTGATCATCCGCGCCTGCGGCGCGGACAGCGACGGTGAGGCTGACAGCCGTCTTGCCGAAAAGCTCTCAAAGGTATGCGCTGCGGCTGAGAAAAAGGATGTTGAAATTCTTATAGAGACCGTGGGCAGATTTGCCGACACCAAGCGTACCGTGGCGTTTCTCAACGGATGCGCAAGCGCCGCCCTCGGCGCGTGCTGGGATGTACGCAGCACTTATTTCGATACGCATGAAAGCGCGGAGGATACAATTACGAACCTTGGCGCGTACATCCGCTATGTCCGACTGGGAGACCGCAGTGCCGACGGAGTCAACGTGCTTATCGGAGAGGGAGAGCTGCCCTGCGGAGAGTTTACCGAAGCGCTTGCCTCTCTCAACTACGATTCGTTTGTCTGCGCGGCGTGGAACGACGAGATCGACGATCCCGATATAGTTCTGACACAGTTCTGCAGCTATATGGGCGAGGTGTCGAGAACGTCCCGCAGGGAAGTGCTGTATACGAACCGCGCGGGCACGGGTACATTTCCCTGGAAGAAATACGATGTGCTTGATATGACGTTCTCTCAGGTGCTGGACGTTATGGCGGAAAAATATCCGGACCAGTACGCCTTCAGATACACGACGCTTGACTACACCCGCACGTATTCGCAGTTCCGCCGCGACGTGGATGAGGTCGCCGCGGCGTTCATAGCCCTCGGCGTAAAGCCCGGGCATCATGTCGCTGTGTGGGCTACGAACGTGCCTGAGTGGTTTCTGTCCTTCTGGGCGGCTGTGAAGATAGGCGCGGTGCTTGTAACGGTCAACACCGCCTACAAGACCCACGAGATAGAATACCTTCTGCGCCAGTCCGACACTCATACGCTTGTAATGATAGAGAACTGCAAGGATACGGACTACGGCAAGATCATCCGCGATCTGTGCCCCGAGCTTGAAACGAAAAAGCCCGACGCGCCCCTTTACGCAAAGCGGCTGCCGTTTCTGAGAAACGTTGTGACCGTCGGCTTTAATATGCCCGGCTGCCTTGAGTGGAATGAAATGCTCGAGAGGGGCGCCGAAGTTCCCCGCGAGGAGGTACGCAGGCGCGCGTCCATGGTCCGCTCCGGCGACGTTGCCAATATGCAGTACACTTCCGGCACAACGGGCTTTCCCAAGGGAGTCATGCTGACGCACAGCAACATAATAAACAACGGCAAGATCATCGGCGACAGAATGGATATGTCAACGGCAGACCGTATGATGATACAGGTGCCCATGTTCCACTGCTTCGGCATGGTGCTTTCCATGACGTCCATGATGACCCACGGCGGCACGCTCTCTCCTCTGCCGTATTTCTCGCCCAAGTCCTCGCTTGCGTGCATCACGGCGGAGAAGATAACCTGCTTCAACGGCGTGCCTACAATGTTTATCGCAATGTTTGCACATGAGGATTTTGCCAAAACCGATTTCTCATATATGCGCACTGGAATCATGGCAGGCGCAAACTGCCCGCCCGAGCTTATGCGCCGTGCGGCAGCGGAAATGAATATGACGGAAATACTCTCCGTTTACGGTCAGACAGAGGCCTCTCCGGGTTGCACCATGGGTGAGGTCACTGAGGATATTGATCACAGAGTCGAGACCGTGGGCAGTGCTTTTCCCGGAGTTGAATGCAGAATAATCGATCCCGAGACCGGCGCCGTTCTCGGTGACGGGGAAGCGGGCGAATTTGTGGTCCGCGGCTTCAACGTTATGAAGGGCTACTACAAAATGCCCCGTGCTACCGCACAGGCTATCGACAGCGAGGGCTGGCTGCACTCCGGAGATATATGCTGCCGCACCCCCGACGGATATTACAAGGTGACAGGGCGTCTTAAGGACATGATAATCCGCGGCGGCGAGAACATATACCCCCGCGAGATAGAGGAGTATTACCTCACAAATCCCAAGGTGCGCGACGTACAGGTCGTGGGCGTACCGGACAAGAAGTACGGCGAGGAGGCCTGCGCATGGGTCATACTGAACGACGGCGAGAGTGCCGACGAGACGGAGATGAAAGCCTTCGGTATGTCCGGCATGGCAACGCACAAGGTTCCCAGGTACTTTATATTTACAAAAACGTTCCCCATGAACGCTGCAGGCAAGATACTCAAATATAAAATGCGCGAGGAGACCGTAAAGCTTCTCGGACTTGAATAGTCCCGATTTGTGCAATCGGTATGCCATTCGCGCATAACAAATCGCCGTTTTGTTATTTTTTCTCATAAAAAACTACTTGACACGCCCGCCGCGCGGTGCTATACTTTAGAAAAAGAATAAATAAAGGCTATGACGAAGACGGAAAAGCATGCAAGCTTTCAGAGAGTCGGGGACGGTGCGATCCCGACAGCCCAGGTGTTTAATTTCCCATCACTTCCGAGCTGAAAGAATGAGGGCGGTCCGCCTTAGTTCTTTACGTTACTGCTGCGTAAATGCATACGGCTTGTCAGAGTCTGAGTGGCGTCGAAAGACGCAATTTGAGTGGTACCGCGGGTAATAAGTAAGTTTCCCGTCTCAAGAGTTTTTCTTGGGACGGGTTTTTTAATTTCCATTTTCAAGACGGAGGATATTCAGCATGAGCACACAGTCCACAAT
>USKS01000222.1 GCA_900555345.1 uncultured Eubacteriales bacterium | reverse complement strand
GCCTCAAGTCTTTCTGCCGCGGTCGCGCTGTACGGCGGGCGATAGCCCTCAAGTATGCGGGATGCGCAGGTCGTAGGGAAATTCTCGGTGCAGATATTATCTTTCAGCGCCGCAGGGATGCCGCACAGCGGCGAAAGACTCCCGGCGCTGCCATCGCGGCGTGCCGCCGCCAACACTTCATCCGCTGCCGCAGCTGCTCTCATAGCCGCTTCTCCGTCCGTACAGATAAACGCGCCGATCTCGCCGTCGCTGCCGTCTATTGTATCAAGGCAATGCTTTGTCAGCTCCGCTGACGATATTCTCCCCGTCCGAAGCTCCTCGGCAAGGCGATATATTCCGTTTTTTGTTACCTGATACATTTTTATCTCCCGCCCTCCGATGAGCTGTATTTTCACCTAATATATTTGCCGCGCCGTTCTTATTTATTCTTTCGGCGCATTTTATGCCGCATAGCGGTGCGGCTTTTCTCACTCTTTCAAATGCTGCGTGTTTGTCCGAAATATCAGTCTACCGTTTTCGGCACGGCAAAGCAGCCGTTCTCCGTCATTGGCGCCTGCGACATAATCCTCTCGCGCACCTTACCGTCACTGTCGGCAACCGTGTCCTCTCTGAGATCCGCAAGTCTTGCCCGCCGTCCGTCCTCGTAATAATTCTTAGCGAGCGGGCGCTCCGAATGACCGTCTTCCCATTCAGCGCCCGACTCTGCGCCGTCGTCACTCAGAGCGGACATAAATATCCCGGCTGAAATATCAAGCTTTTCCGCGATCTCAGCCTGCTGCTGTTCCGTCTGCGAAATTGCGGCGGAGCCGAGCAGCTTCTTTGCTTTTTCCCTCGTTATCTTCATATTTCCTCCGTTTTTTCTCATATAAACATAAGGGGCTGCTTTTGCAGCCCCTTATGTTTATATGCGGGAAATATCGGATGCGCCCGCACTGCACAGGCACGCAGCCGCCGTCCTTTTTCCCGCAGTGCCGCGGGCAGAAGAGCTTCTGCCCGCAAGCCGCCGTGCTGAATTTTTTGTATAGGCTTTTTTGTCAGCCTGTGATACCGGAACGCTCGATACCCTGAATGATCCACTTCTGCGCCACGCAGTAAATAATGATAAGCGGCAGAAGTATCAGAATTCCGCAGGTATTCGTTATAGCCGTCTGATACTGGGTCGCAGCGGCAGAGGTTATATTGAGCGATATGGGGATATCCACTATATCCGGCATAAGGTGAGGACCGGAGGTCGTGTAGAATACTCCGCTCGCACCTGTGTAGAAGTTGTCTGTCCACTGCCATGAGAACGCGAACATAAACACGGTTATCATCATGGGGACTGCGTTGGGAAGAACTATCTGTATAAATGTTCTCATAACGCCGCAGCCGTCAACAGCCGCAGACTCTTCAAGCTCATCGGGGATACCGCTGAAGAACTGACGCAGCATGAATATGTACAGTCCGTTCTTGAACGCCAGCGCCGTTGCGGAAAGTATCCACAGGGGCCAGTACGTATTGATGAGGTTGAGGGACGTATCCTCCAGAAGGTTAATCCAGTCGACTACGCCGCCGCCCAACAAATTCAGTATGCCCAGTATATCAAAGTATCTGAACTCCATGAACATGGACAGCTGCAGAGTGGAGTGCGGCACGATCATGGTGAACACGACCAGAAGGAACAGAAGCTTGTTGAACTTGAATTTGAACTTTGCGAAGCCGTAGCCGACGAGACTGCACACGAATGTCTGAATAAGTGCGCACGAGCCTGCAAGTATAAATGTGTTTACAAGCGCCTTGAGGTATCCGTTCTCCACAATGATCGCCTTGTAGGTATCAAGTGTGGGATATCTGGGGATAAGTCTTACCGTTACGTCAAGGAAGTCGTCGGGGCTCATGAATGATGACGCTATCTTTGAATAGAACGGGAAGAGTATAACATAGCTTACGCCGAGAAGCAGTATGAATCTGAACAGAAACCATACTACTTTGCCCAGAAAGTAAGTGCTCAGGTATTTGCTCTTCAGTCTTTCAAGAAGGGGGGTACGGTCGAACTCAACACGTATTCTGTTTTTGCTTTCTCTTTTTACTTTAGTAACGTTTTCCATTTGCCGTTCCTCCTTTCTCAGTCTTTTCTGTTATAGAACACAACGGAGCTTATGATACCCGCGACCACTGCGACTATAACTATTACCAATAGGAAGTACATCCACGCCATTGCAGAGCTTATAACGTTTGCGTCGCCCGCCTGTTTGTACAGGTTATTGACGTACGTCATTACCTTGTTGTCACTGGACGTGAACGAGTCTATGACGGTGTACACCGCGTTTACAAGTATCATGGGGGAGATCATGGGAAGCGTTATCTTCCAGAATGTCTCCCATGCGCTTGCGCCCTCTATCTGGCAGGACTCGTATATGGAGGGCGAAATGCCCTGGAGACCCGCAAGGAAGATAAGCATCTGTACGCCGGAGCGGTTGACTATGTCAAATATCTTATTTACCATATCCGCAACGAACGTTGCAAGCTCTTTACCGACTATCATGCCGGAGAACAGGCTCTGCATATCCGTTGCCGAAACGATACTTGACGCTGCGCTGTCGCCTGCACCGGTATCGATACCGCCGGAGGTATCGCCCATGTTATTGGCGATAAGGTTTCCGGAGTCTATACTTGCTATAAGTCCGGTGGTCAGAAGGACCGGTATGAAGAATATGGCACGAAATGCCGTTCTGCCGGGCATCTTCTGGTTCAGCAGTATTGCTATGAACAGGGAAAACAGAAGTATAACGGGTATGTCGATCAGAAGACCGCCTATACCGCTGAGCAGCGTTTGGACAAACGTCTGATCCGAGATCGCCGTTGCGTAGTTCTTAAAGCCGACCCACACAAGCTCGTAGCCGCCGCCGGAGAGTATATCGATCTCGTTGAAGCTGTATTTAAGGCTTCCGAATATGATCGGTATATATATCAGGAAGAAGCCGAAGATGAAAGGAGCAACAAAGAGCCAGCCCACGCGCGCTTTTTTCGCCTGAAGCGATGCGCCGTGACGACGCTCTTTTACAATTCCGAGCTGTTTATCGGATTTTTTGAAAAGTTTCATTATTCGTTCCTCCTTTCTCAGTCTGCGTCTACTCTTACAAAGTCAAGGGACGGGACAGTGTAAGTTTCTCCGTTGAAATTCACGTTGATTTCAAAGGAATTATAGTTGATGATGAAGTTTGCGCCGCCTTCGTATTCGACTCTTACAACAGTTCCGC
>USKS01000221.1 GCA_900555345.1 uncultured Eubacteriales bacterium | reverse complement strand
GTATATACGCTCCCTCCGCGCGTGGGTTTGCAATACGCGACGCAAACGCTTGAGTTATCCGCCATCCAGCGGTTGCGCCTGTGCATACAGTCGCTTGTATAAAAATCCTCAGCATACACAACGCCGTCGGCGCTGCCGAGAATTTTTTTATACCGTTTGACGCTCTCCGTATCGTTCCATTTCACGGTCTGATCCCTGCAAGGCAGGGCGAGTATAAGGCGAAGGTCGGCTCCGCGCTCTTTCAGTCCCAAAACGCACTCCGCCGCGTCCGTATCGAAACCGACGGCACCTCCGCAGATGAATGTATCGTATCCGTCCGCCGCAAGCTGTGTTACCGTGCTGTACAGCTTCGGCATAAGGTCTGCCGAGTCCTTGCGGCTTATAATGCGATGCCCCGTAAAGCACACGCTTTTTTCCTTGTCACATGTCGGCTCACTGTTCACAGCGCAGCCCCCTTCTCTTATCAAAAGCCCTGTCCCGGGCTTTTTCGGCATTGCGGTCTCGCTTTTTTCGGGCTCCGCTTTACTCCGATTTATTTAAGCTTCTGCTGTCTCTGCCAGACGTTCATCACAAGGCTGTGAGGCAGGATCTTCGCAAGCACTCCCTGGGCTATCGCCACGAAACCGAAGCGGCTGATGTCGCGTCCGCGCAGAGCGTCGCGCCATGCTCTCTTTACAATCTGCTCGGGCTCGTACATCGCCGTGTATTTTTTGACGATATCATCGGCGTCTCCCTTTTTGGCTCTGTTGAAAAACTCTGTTTTCGTCCAGAACGGGCAGACCGCCGTGACCGTGATGCCCGATTTGCGCACTTCCCTTGCGAGCGCTCTCGAAAAGCTCAGAACGAATGCTTTTGTGGCGGCATAGACGTTTATGTACGGTATAGGCTGGTATGCGGCGACGGACGCAATGTTTATGATCCTTGCGCCGCTCTTCATATAAGGCAGGGTGAGCTGGCACATCGCCATGACTGCTTCACAGTTAAGATCGACCATATTCAGGTTATCCGAAAGCGGAACATCCACGGTCGCGGCAAACTTGCCGAAGCCGCTGCAGTTTATAAGCAGCGCCACGTCGGGATCTTCTTCTTTCAGAAGAGAATCGTATTTTGCAAAGCTTTCCCTGTCGGAAAGGTCCAGAGCAACGGGACGGACGGGAAATTTGAGCGTTTCCTTCAGCGCCTCAAGACGGTCAAGTCTGCGGGCTATGACCCACACCTCGTCAAAGCTGCCTGCGCACTCCAGTGTTTCGGTAAAGCGCTTGCCGATACCGCTTGAAGCACCTGTCACAACGGCAATCCTTTTTCTTTCCATTTTTTGTGTCCTCCCTATGCTGCGCAACTGTAATTTTCTGACACAATTATAGCAGTATCCGCCCGGTTTGTCAACACGCGCCGCCCGCAAAAGAGATGCGCCGCATAGAATGAAACGGGGAGAACTTATGCTGCGCTCTGCATTATAATGATTCTGCCCCGAAAGAAAAAAAGAAAGGAATACGAAAGCAAATGACATGGGAAATAGTGGTCGGCCTCATTGCGCTTATCAGCGCGGGAATTGCCATCGGCAGGATCATATACGGGCTGTCCGTAACGCTTACAAAGCTGAACTGCTCGGTTGAAATACTGAATTCCACGCTTGCCTCCTTTGCCAGCGACAACGACCGCGAGCACGAGGAGATGTACGGCGGGCTTGCCGAGCTCTGGGATAAGATAGCGGAGCTCGAAAACGGTCTTGACGGCTGCCCGTACGCCGAAAAGTACAAAGAGAGCGCCGACCGAAAAAGCGGCGCAAAAGAAATTTCAAAGGAGCTGAAAGAATGAAAAAGTGGAGCGAATGTATAAAGCGCGCGCTCAGGACGTTTATTGAGGCGGCAGCGGCATATCTTGCCGCGCACATTGTACTTGCGGTATCGACGGGCGGCGAGGATCTTTCGGTCATGCGCACGGCGCTTATGGGTCTTGCGGTCTCATCCGTCGCCGCGGGACTTGCCGCGGTTCTCAATATGCCAAAAAAAGCGGCGGAAGCCGAGGATGCCGCGGCGGGCGGCGCCGCAGTGAGCGGCGGCACGGCGGGCGGCGGCACGGCGGACGCGGGTCTCGTTGAACCCGACGCTGCGGGCGGTGTTTCCGACGCTGCGATAGGCGCGAAGGAAAGTGAGAGCGCGGGAGGCGGACAGAGTGCAAAAAGCGACCTCCCGGATGCCGAATACGGCGCCGACAAGGGCGCGACCCGAACCGAGCCCGAAACCGAGCACGACTCCGGCACAGCTGGCCTCGGCGGTGCGACCCGTACCGTGCCCGAAGCCGACATTGCTGACCTCAGCGGCGAGCACGGCACCGAGGTCGGCAAAAATATGTCCGGCAGCGCCGGAAACAAAGGAATTTTATAAATTTTTTCTGCAAAACTATTGCATTTGCCTGTCTTGTGTGATATATTATTTATGATGTAATAGTAAGTAGTAAACGGAGAGTGGGTTCTGCCCACTCTCTGTTTTATGAAAAGCAAGTATTCTTCTGTAAAGAAAGGCAGAATAATGGAAAAGCAGAAAAAGAACACGGCAGGCACGGTGCGCTCCATCGTTGAGCCTATCATTGCCGGGCTGGGATATATGCTTTGGGACGTTGAGTACGTCAAAGAAGGCGCCGATATGATACTGCGCATTACCATCGACAGTCCCGAGGGCATCGGCATTGAGGACTGCGAAAAGGTCTCCCGCGCGATAGACCCCGCGATCGACGAAGCGGATCCCATCGAGGACTCTTACCGGCTGGAGGTCTCCTCCCCCGGAGTTGAGCGCATTCTTACCCGCCCCGAGCACTTTGAAGCATGTCTGGGCGAGAAGGTCGAAGTCCGTCTGTATGCGCCCCTTGACGGCAGAAAGCAGCTGACGGGCATACTCAAGTCTGCGGACGCCGATAAAATAACCGTTGAAGAGGACGGCGGCGAGACAGCGATCCCCCGCGACGCGGTCGCAAAGGTATCTACCGTATTTGAATGGTAATAACACAATCAATATATACTGAGAAAGGCTGGAAACTGTAATGAACACGGAATTTTTCAACGCCCTTGACCTTCTGGAGCAGACCAAGGGCATACCGAAGGATTACATGATCGAAAAAGTAGAGGCGGCGCTTATAAGCGCCTTCAAGAAAGAATACGGCAAGGCAAATGTGCGCGTTGTCATAGACCCCGAGAAAAAAGATGTTCGGGTATATGAGTGCAAGGAGATCGTTGAGAACGTTGAAGACCCCGAAACGCAGATTTC
>USKS01000220.1 GCA_900555345.1 uncultured Eubacteriales bacterium | reverse complement strand
GTTTGATAGCAGTATTATAGGAACTAAACTTCCTATTTTGAGGAAAAGAAGGGAGGATATAAAAAATATTTCCATTCGCTCTGCTTCGACACTTTTTTTGCGCGCCGTGCCTTATGCTCAGAGACGAAGCAGAGTGCGGAAAACCGGCGCAGGCCGAATCAAAACAAGGAGAGGATAGAAATGAAGAAAAATGTTCTGGCAATACTTTTGGCGTTTCTGATGACGCTGAGCCTGCTGCCGATGAACGCATCGGCGGAAGAGAAGGACGACGCAGCAGCGGCCGTGCCTGACGAGGCGAAATTTACGCTTCAGCTCAAGGGGCAGCGCTATGACCCCTCAAGAAATGACAGCAGCGGCTTTTCCTATATTGGCGGCTGCTATGTGAACATGCCGTTTACCTGCGAGAGATGCCTGGAGGATCCGGATCACCCAAGCCGCCATACGGTGCTGGCCGGAGAGGTGAAGAGCAGGTTCCATGAGATGCAGAGCAAGGTGGAGCAGATCGCCGGGGCGAATATGCTGGTCATCGGGCTGACACAGGAGTATGAATTTGAGGGAACGCCGCTCGCCGTCCATACGTTCAACGAATATGACGATTCCGATCCGATCGAAGTGCTTCCCTTTTCAAATGCGAAGACAAAGCAGCTTTTCTTCGTTGCCATCCCCTACAGCGGACAGGTCGACGTAGCGTGCGTGTCGGAGGCTGCGCACGAGAAAAGAACGTATGAGCTGACCGGAGATTCGATCATGTCCGCCGCGGCGGAAAAGCGGGATGGCACATTTGTCTGCCGCATGACGGTCGACAAGACGCCGTATATTGAAAAATACAACGCGGACACGGGCTGCGGGCATACGGATGCGGCCCCGGAAGAGAAATGGATCGAGCTTGAGCTGACCTTCGACCGGGACTGCTACAGTTGGACGTCGGACAACGCCGAGATCAGCGTCAAATGTGCGCCGGACCAGGTTTCGTTCGACCTTGACGACATCGGCGGCGGGGTCCACGCGATCAACAAGACCCTCACGGGCAATTACCCCGAGAAGTTTGCCGAGTCGTTCCGGGTGTCCGTCACGCCGGATAAGGAGAATCCCGCGCCGTCTATGAGCGCGGAGAGCCTTACCGGTACGGCTTCGGTCTCGGCGGATATCGGCTATCAGGAGGTCCCCTTCCGCTTTGCCGAGCCTGCCGTCGAGCAGTCGGCCGCCGAAGTCCCTGCTGCTGGGCAGTTGACCTTCCGGAAGGAGGGCACCTACCGCTATAGCGTGCAGGAGATGAAGGGCGGGAGCGCCTGCACGAGCTATGACGAAACGGCCTATACCCTGAGCGTCGAGGTCGTGCGCGAGGGCAACGCTCTGACGGTCGCGGACTGGCGGTTCGACGGGGCGGACGAGTGCACCCCGCTGACCATCACCAACAGCTATAGGGACATCCCCTATATTCCAACGCCGACGCCCGCGCCGCAGCCTGCCAAGCCCGCGCTGAACACGGCCGACCACTACGCTTACCTCATGGGTTATCCCGATGGAACGGTGCGGCCGGGCGGCAGCATCACGCGTGCGGAGGCGACGACCATCTTCTTCCGCCTTTTGACCGAGGAGAGCCGCTCGCAGTTCTGGGCCACGGAGAACCGCTACAGCGATGTTTCCGCGGGCCAGTGGTACAACAACGCCGTCTCGACGATGACGAGCGCCGGCATCGTGAACGGCTACCCGGACGGCACGTTCCGACCGGATGCAGACGTCACCCGCGAGCAGGCAGCAGCGATTCTGTACCGCTACGCACAGAGCAAGGGCATCGACGTAAGCGTAGGCGAGGACACCAACATTCTCAGCTACGAGGATGCTCTGCAGGCAAGCGAGTACGCAATTCCCGCATTGCAGTGGGCTGTCGGCGCAGGTGTGCTGAATGGCAAGAGCAGCAACCTTCTTGCCCCGACCGGCACCGCCACTCGTGCCGAGATCGCCACAATCATGCAGCGCTGGTGCGAGAAGATCGTTCAAAAGTAAAACCAAATACGCCGGATGGCCTGAAAGGAGCAGTCTATGACTGCTCCTTTCAGCCTGTCGGAAAAGTCCAGCAAAAGCTGGGCTTTTTTACGTAAATATGGTATAATAGAAGCGGTGATGAAAGTGATAGTAAAGGGAAGAGAAAACCGCGACCAGCTTGAAATATTCAGCATAGAGGGATTTGTGCCGGCAGACCATTTGCTGAGGAAAATAGACAGCGCAGTAGATTTCAACCATATCTATGACATAGTGGAAGATTTGTACTGTGCAGATAACGGCAGACCAAGCATAGACCCGGTAGTAATATTTAAAATGGTGTTAATACAGCATTTATACGGATTGCCATCGCTCAGAAGAACGGTAGAAGAAATTAAAATGAATGTGGCATACAGATGGTTTTTGGGATATCTGATGAACGAACAGATACCGCATTTTTCAACCGTAAGCTACAATTTCAAGCATAGATACACCGAAAAAACAATAGAAGAAATATTTTATTGGATATTAAACGAAATAGAAACGGCAGGATATTTATCACCTGAAGCTGTATTTGTAGACGGAACGCATATTAAAGCAAACGCCAATTTAAAGAAAGCGGTCAAAAAGGCGGTACCGCAGGCGGCAAAGACCTACGAAAAGCAGTTGATGGAAGAAATTAACGAAGAGCGAAACGACCACGGCAAGAAACCTTTTGACGGACCTAAACCGCCCGAGGAAAAGGAAATTTCGGAATCTACAACCGACCCTGAAAGCGGCGTGTTTCACAAGGGCGAGCATAAAAAGTGTTTTGCTTATACAGCTCAGACATGCTGTGATAAAAACGGATATGTAATGGATGTGACGGTAAACCCCGGGAATGTACACGACAGCGTAGCATTTGACGGATTATATGACAGACTTGTAGAGAGAAACCCCGAGATAAAGGCAATAGTAGCCGATGCGGGCTACAAAACACCGTGGATAAGCAAGAGGATACTTGATGACGGCAGAATACCCGTATTACCTTACAAAAGACCGATGAGTAAGAAAGGCTTTTTCCCGCCTTATGAATATGTTTACGATGAATATTTTAACTGTGTTATATGTCCCGAAAACCAAGTGCTGAGTTATGCAACAACCACCCGAGAAGGATACCGAGAGTTTAAGAGTAAAGGCTATATTTGTGAAAACTGTCCGTCAAGACATTTATGCACCGAAAACCAGAAATTTGAAAAACCGTTACCAAGCATATATGGTCGGATTACCTTGAAACGGTAGAAGACATCAGG
>USKS01000219.1 GCA_900555345.1 uncultured Eubacteriales bacterium | reverse complement strand
TTAGTATACAGTATTATTTTCGGCTTGTACATAGCAAAAACATAAAACTATAAAAAATTTACACGTCCGGTTTCGGTGCATCTGACGATGCGCCGCGGGCAAAGTAAGGCGGTGATTTCTGCAGTGAAAAAGCCTAACAAAGCGCGCAGCGCCATGTCTGAGCTTTTATCAAAGGAAAACCGAATATACAGTGCACCCGAAAGACGGGATATGCCGTCGCGGGACGGCAGCGCCGCAAGAACGGCGCGCAGGATTTCTGCTATCGACACATTGAGCGAGGCGGCGCGCCTCTCTCGTTCTTCAAATGAGAGAGGGACGAATGCGGCGCGTCGCGGCGCAGCCGAAAATTTGCGCCGCGGCGTTTCTCCTGCACGCGTAAAGACTCCTGCGGCAGCGCAGCAGCAGCGCGGTGACGCTCCGCGCACCGATGCCGCCGTCAGCGATATTTCGGCGCCCGCCGTGAACACGGCTGCATCTGCCGGCTATGTCGGCTCCGAAATGTCCGCTCAGCGCTCCGGCGCGGCGGATAATATGCCCGTTTCACACTCTCGGGCTGTGGCTTCAAGGCAGCGCGCAAACAGCGCCGCGGTCTCTCCCGCTGTAGCAAAGGCGGTGCAGAAAGCTTCAAACACGGCTATGCTCGATGCAGTCAATATGGGGGCGAGGAACGTTTCGGCGCCGACTGTCGGCACGTCGGGCAGCGGCTCGGCGGTGTCCGCTAAAATAAGCGGTATGTTTTCATCGGCAGCCTCCAAAGCGAAATCGGCGAACAGGAAAAAGATCGTCCGCTTTGCGGCGGCAGCCGTTGCTGCCCTGCTTTTGTGCGCGGGCATCACGGTAAGCGCTGTCGTGCTTTCCTCCAGAAACCGCGCAAAGCCCATCAGCGCAGACTCCGTTCTCGGTGCAGCCGTCGTTTTGGATGAAACGGACGTCCCCGAGGCGTCTGCGGCGGATATCGGCGTTCTGAAAGCCTCCTCCGATGCCGCAGAGTCGGACAGATACACTGTAAAATTCAGCTTTTACGACAAGCCTGAGGTCGTCTGCAGCACAAAGGGCAGAACCCTCGGCGAGCTTGTCGGGCTTCTCGGAATAGAACTCAGCGACGCGCAGAAGACCGAGGCGGACCTTTCCTCTTTTATAGACGGTGACGTAAACGTTGCGGTAGACTCCGTCACATACGGTACCGCCACTTCTGAGGAAAGCATTGACTACGAGACGAAATACGTCGATGTGGATACGATCCCGCGCGGCAGTACAAGAGTGCAGCAGGCGGGCAGTGAGGGCGTTCGCACCGTAACGTACAATGTTACATATGTAAACGGCGTTGAGACCGCGAGAGAAAAAAGCGGAGAGTATGTCAGCCGTCAGCCTACGGACCGCGTTATAGCCCGCGGCACGGGCGGGACCGCAGTCATCGGCGGCGCGCCCAGCAGCTATTCGTATGTGCTTATATGCGACTCCACCGTTTACACGGGCGGCGGCATTACCGCATCGGGTCTGCCCGCCACTGAGCAGGTCATTGCCGTTGACCCCACCGTCATTCCTCTCGGAACGCGCGTGTATATAGAGGGCATCGGCTACCGCATTGCGGCGGATACCGGCGGACTTATCAAGGGTAATTTTATAGATATATACTATGAGACAAGCAATCCGAATTTTGCGGGCTACGGCCGTCGGAATGTAAAGGTATATATTCTCGACTGATCTTCGGGGGCAAATGCTTTATGGATTTCACAAATCTCAGAGAACTTCTTGATCATTTTACGTCATGGCGCATACCGGGCTGCGCCTGCGCGGTCTACTATAAGCACCGTCTTGTTTTCAGCTCGGCTTCCGGATATGCCGACGTCGAGCGCGGCATTCCCATGGACTGCGACAGAAACATAATGTATATGTATTCCTGCTCGAAGCCCGTCACATGTGCGTCGGCGCTCATGCTTTGGGAAAAGGGTAAGTTTCTGTTTACGGATCCGCTGTACGATTTTCTTCCCGCATGGAAAGACGCGCGTGTACGCGCGCTCGACGGGGACGGCAGAGAGACGACTGTGCCTCTTGAGCATCCCATAACCGTCGGCGAGCTTTTCACAATGACCTCGGGTCTTGACTACAACACAAACGGTGCGTCGTTTGCGGCGGCGAAGGAGCGTCTTGCGCCCGAGTGCCACACGGTGGACATGATAAACGCCTTGGCGGGAGACCCATTGTTCCGTCAGCCGGGCGGCGGCTGGTTTTACGGAATGTCTCACGATGTGCTCGCGGCGGTCGTTGAGGTCATATCGGGCATGAGCCTTCGCGACTTTGCGAAAAAGAACATATTTGAGCCTTTGGGCATGGAGGATACGGAGTACTGCGGCGGCGTTATAAAAGACAGCGACAGGGCAGCCGTGCTGTATCAGTTCAGCGATGAAACGGGAAAGTATTCTCCGATAGATGTGCAGCGCAACGGTATGATATTCGGTACAGAGTATGCAAGCGGCGGCGCGGGCATATCGTCCACGGTGTCTGACATGGCAAAGTTTGCCGAGATGATGGCAAACGGCGGCAGAGCCCCGGACGGCACACGGATAATCGGGCGCAGAACGATAGATCTCATGCGCAGCGATATGCTGAGAGACGATCAGAAAGCGGACTACTGGTTCCCCGGATACGGGTACGGACTCGGTGTGCGGACGCTGACAGATCCTGCGGCGGCAGGCGCCGTCTCGAAGATAGGAGAGTTCGGCTGGACAGGTGCCGCGGGCGCGTATATGCTTGTGGATCCTGATAGCGAGGTCGCGCTTTTCTATGCGCATCATATGCTGAACAATCAGGAGCCGTATACGGCTCCGCGTCTTCGCAACACGCTGTATTCTTGCCTTGACGACTGATAAACGTTTCCCCTGTGCGGCTTCGCCGCGCAGGGGATCTGTTTTCGCGGGGCTTCGCTCCATACCCCGACTTAGGGTGAATATATGTGGAGCTTCGCCCCACACCCCACTTAGGGAGCTTTTTTGGGAAAAAGCTCCCTAAGAACCCGAAAAAACCGAGCGGGTAAGGTATATACTATCAAATACAGATAGCAAGCAAGGCTGCCGCACGGCAGCTTTGCTTTGCGTTTTGGCAAAGCATTTCAGACTTTATCGTCAGCTTACAGAACTTGAGCAAAAGACGTGAGGGGATGCTGTCCCGGCGCGGACAGCTTTAGCTTTCCGAAATTAATAAAGCATTTCAAACTTTGTCGTCAGCTTACCGAACTTGAGTAAAAGATGTGAGGGGGCTACTGTCCCGGCAGTAGCCGCCCTCACACTCCCCC
>USKS01000218.1 GCA_900555345.1 uncultured Eubacteriales bacterium | reverse complement strand
CGGGAGTTGAGGTCGCCGTTTACGGCGGTCTTTGCTCCGAGCTTTGCGAAAAGTACGGAGCGGATGTGATAGTGCGCGGTGTTCGCGGCGCTGCCGATTTTGACTACGAGTTTTCTCTCGCTGAAATAATGAAGCATTTCGGTAAAAAGATAGAGACCGTGTTTATGCCGGCGTCTCCGTCCCTTGCTTACCTCAGTTCTTCGTATGTAAGGGAAAAGCTTCGCTTCGGCTGCGACCTTTCCGATGTTGCCGACAGCGAGACCGCCTCTCTTATGAAAGAGTTTTATGAGAAAAACAAACTTGCAGAGTAAAAAGATCCCGCAGGCATTTGCCTGCGGGATCTTTTTATGATCATATATCCATACCCTGGTTCATCTGGCGCATCAGCTTGTCGTTGAATTCTTTTGCCGTGTTGTAGCCCATGCGCTTCTGGCGGTTGTTCATGGCTGCGATCTCGAGGATGACCGCAAGATTTCGTCCGGGCTTTACGGGTACGGTCAGTGTGGGTATCTTTATGCCCAGTATTTCGACATAGTCCTCGTCAATGCCCAGCCGCTCGTACATTTTCCCTTGCTCCCAAGGCTCAAACTGAACTACAAGATCGACCTTTTCCGTTTCTTTGATAGAGCCTATGCCGAACAGACGGCGGACGTCCACGATTCCGATGCCGCGCAGCTCTATATAGTGGCGGATAAGTGCGGGAGATGTGCCGACGATCGTTTTTGCCGAAACTCTTTTCAGCTCAACGGCGTCATCCGCAATAAAGCGGTGGCCGCGCTTTATAAGCTCAATCGCAGTTTCGCTTTTGCCGACGCCCGAGTCGCCGACTATAAGGATACCCTCGCCGTAGACCTCGACAAGAACGCCGTGGCGGGTAATTGTGGGCGCAAGCTGAACATTCAGATACGCTATAAGCGCCGCCATGAACTCGCTTGTGTTTTCGTCGGTGCACAGCAGCGGGATCTCATATTCTTTTGCCGCCTCGATAACGATATCGTCTATGGGGTTTTTGTGAGTATATATAAGCGCCGGCGGGCGTTTGGACAAAAGGGTGCGTATGCGGCTGCGGCGCTCGTCCTCGGAAAGCTCGGTGAGGTAAGCGTTTTCCGTAATTCCCACTATTTGCAGTCTGTCCGCCTCAAAACAGTCGAAAAAGCCCGTCAGCGGCAGGGCGGGACGGTTTATCTCGCTGCGCGAAATGGGGATGTTTTCGGGGTCGCACGGAGAGTATATTACCTTGAGCTGCAGCTCTTTTATAACCGCGCTGAGGGCAACGGAAGGATTAGCCATGATACGGTCCTTTCTCGCTTTTCATTTTTACTTCGTATATATTGTACCACATGCGGCTGGCGAATTCAACCGTTTGCGCAAGGTATACGCAGAATAATCCTGCGTTTACTTTCAGTTAACAATTCATTAACAAAGAGTTAACAAAAATCTGATATCCTTTTTTTGTAAAACTTCAGCGCGGAGGCACCATGAATATAAAACACTATACTGATCACAGCGGCATATTGCGCGCCGCGCGGACGTTTCTGTGCGTGCTTCTCTGCGCGGCATTGCTTACATCGTGCGCAGGCTCAATGGCATCCGACAAGGACGATCTGCGCGTTGTTATGACGGTAAACGGGACCGACGTTCCGTATGAAATGTACAGATACGTCGTCATGAACCTTAAAGACGGCGGCGTATCCTCAGAGGACGAGCTGAGAGAGCAGAGCGTAAGCACGCTGAAAAGCTTTTACGCGGTGTTCTCACTTGCCGACGACTACGGTATCGACCCAGACAACGACTACATCTCCTCCCTTGTGGATTCTGCGATTGAGAACCAGATAGATGAACTGGGCGGCAGAAAAGAGTATAAAAAAATGCTCAGTGACAACCATATGAACGACAGCGTTTTCCGACTTCTCACAAAGCAGGACATGATGCGCGACGAGATCATGAAAGAGATGATCGCCGTCGGCGACATATCAAAGGACGAGGACAAGCTGCGCGCCATCATCGAGAGCGATGAATTCATATGCATAAAGCAGATACTTATAACCGACGAGGAGACGTCATCCCTTGCCGACGGTACGTATATAGTAAACGGCACGACACATACATATGACGAGGCAAAAGCCCTTGCCGAAACTGCTCACGACCGCGCCGCGGCGGGCGAGGATTTCGACTCTCTTGTGGCGGAGTACGGTCAGTCGCTTTATATGTTCGGCAACACCGACGGTTACTATCTTTGCCGCGGCATGTGGGACGAGGTCAATGAAGAAGCGGCTTTCGCACTTGATATGGGCGAGGTCAGCAATGTTGTCCAAAGCGACATAGGCTTCAGCATTTTCAAACGGTGCGAGAAAAAAGAAGCGTTTATTGACGCTCACTTTGAAGAAATATGCGATAACTGGTACAGCGCCTGCTACATGAACGCGCTGCAGAAGAGGATCGCGTTTTCCGAGGCTGTTACAAACGAAACGTTTGATTCGATCTCTGCCGCGGATATGAAATAGAGCGGCGCATACATTATAGATAAAATACGGGAGACGGAACATTGAAGCACTACAAAGCGTATACGGCTAAAAAATTCAAGCTTCCGCGGCGTATTATATTTTTCGCAGTTGTTGCGGTTCTGATATTTGCCGTAACTGTTATAATCGGCAATGTTCTGAAAAAGCGCGTTGACAACAACGAGATAGATACGTCTGAGATAACGGAGCCTGCCGGCGACAGCACCGATTTCGTAAATAACGATACAACAGTCTCGGTGCCGCATGATGAGGCGCTTGCGTCGGTTGCTGCGGGATACCTTGATCTTTCCGGCATCAGCGACGCTGAGGGGGCAAGAGCGGCTGTTCAGGATCTGCGAAGCGCGGGATATAATGCCGCTGCGGTGGCAGTATTTGACGGTGACGGCATGCTCAGCTATGCTTCAGAGGCTGCGGAGAGCGCGTCCGGCCTCAAAGCTTCCGAAAAGCTTGTACCGTACGAGGTTCTGAAGGCGGCGGTGTCCGAGGCGGGTGATCTCGGTATACGCAGCATTGCCGTTGCGGACTGCGGCGCAAAGCTTCTCCCCGATATAGCGGCGGAGCTGTCTGCGCTGGGCTTTAACGAAATACTCCTCCGCGGCTTTGAGAGCCTTGATGCTCTGAACGCCGATGCCGTTTCACAGATAAACGCCGCAATTTCGTCCGTTTCGGCGGAGAATATGACCGTCGGCGTATGCCTTTCTTCGGAAATATACCTTGCCGCACAAAATTCACCGTATATAGAAAAGCTGTATACAGCGGCACACTACCTTGCA
>USKS01000217.1 GCA_900555345.1 uncultured Eubacteriales bacterium | reverse complement strand
CAGCGCCCCACATATACCTATCCCTCATGTCGGGGTGCGGGGCGCGAAGCCCCGCCAATAACCGTATCCCCCGCGGGGCGCGAACGCCACGCATTTTCCTTATATCAGTTGCCTGCTGCGGCGGCGTCTGCTGCCGCGTCGAGCTTCTTGTTTCTGAAGTACAGGCAAACGTCGATGGAGATCTCTATAAAGTTAAGCACATAGAAGAAAAAGCTCAAAACAAATATAAATCCGGTCTTGGGAGTTACTCCGAGAAATCCGCCTGCCTCGATTATTTTCTTTGCAATTCCGCAGGCATAACCTACAAGCAGAAACACCTCGAAGAAAAGGCTTTTGCCCTTTGCCGTGCGGGAAACCCACGATTTACGAATAGAGATCGGCCATGAAAGTCCGAAACAGAATATTGTGAGCGCTTCAAGTAAATCTACAACCATTGTTAAAAAGTCCTTCCGTTATATCTCTGTAATAGTCAATACAGGCTTAACGGGCGGTGCCGCTGGCGCGGCGCCGCCCGTGCGGGCTCTTTTATTTGCTCTTTCTGCGATAATCCGGCAGAAGCTTGGGAGAAACAGCCTCCGTAACGATACCTGCCTCTTCACGCTCTTTGTCGAACTTTGCAATATGCTCAAGGGTAAGCTTTGCTACCTTTGTATCTCTTGCGCACTCGGCTGCGCCGCGGCCCGCGGTCCTGCCGAATACGATGATGTCGAGCAGCGAGTTGCCCATAAGTCTGTTGCGTCCGTGTATTCCGCCGACTGCCTCGCCTGCAACAAACAGGTTCTCAACATTGGTGGTCATACCTGTAACGTTTATGTCAAGACCGCCGTTCTGATAGTGCAGCGTAGGATATACCAGAATAGGCTCGCGGCGGATATCTATGCCGAAATCGCCGAACATACGCATCATTGCGGGTATGCGCGCTTCAATGGTTCCCTCTCCGCCGATAGCCTCTATCATAGGAGTGTCAAGCCATACCGCCTTGCCGATGCCCGTATCAACGCCTTCGTCTCTGTCGGAGCACTCGCGGATAATGGATGCAGCGGCAACGTCGCGGGTCTCCAGAGGATGCATGAACACCTTGCCGTCGCGGTTAACAAGCTTTGCGCCGAGAGAACGTACCTTCTCCGTTACAAGCGCGCCGAATATCTGCTGAGGGAACGCCGCACCGGTAGGATGGTACTGAAGCGTATCCGCATAAAGCAGTTTTGCGCCCACACGGTAACCGAGAACAAGTCCGTCGGCGGTAGCACCGTAATGGTTGGACGTGGGGAATCCCTGATAATGCATACGTCCCGCGCCGCCGGTCGCGATGATGACCGTCTTTGCGCGTGCGACCATAAGCTCATGGGTCTCCATGTTCATGAGGACCGCGCCAGCGGCTCTGCCGTTTTCGTCAAGAATAAGCTCTATCGCAGCCGTGAAGTCAACGACGGGAATTCCGCGGTTGAGCACTTCATCACGCAGCGTGCGCATGATCTCCGCGCCGGAATAGTCCTTTGCGGCGTGCATACGCTTGCGGGAGGTACCGCCGCCGTGAGTCGTTATCATTGTGCCGTCGGGAGCTTTGTCAAACTCAACGCCCAGATCGTTCAGCCACTGTATAGCCTCGGGCGCGTCGCAAACAAGCTTTGCCAGAAGCTCGCGCTTTGCGGCATAGTGACCGCCGCCGAAAGCGTCCACAAAGTGGATCGCGGGAGAGTCGTTGGGCTTATCGGCAGCCTGGATACCGCCCTCTGCCATCATAGTGTTTGCATCGCCTATACGAAGCTTTGTTACTATCATGACCTTTGCGCCGGCATTGTCGGCCTCAATTGCAGCAGAAGCGCCTGCGCCGCCACCGCCGATTATCAGCACATCAACGTCGTATTTCACATCATTGAGATCCACATCGGCAGCGCTTATGCGGCTGTGCGCCTGAAGCATTTCGCACAGCTCGTGAGGCACGTTCTCGCCCTTGTTGGGACCTATCTTAAGCGTTGAAAACTCGCTTTTCTTGTAGTCGGGATGATAAGCGCTGAGAAGATCGTCCTTCTCCTGCGCAGTCATACGGGCGGGCTCGTATGCAATATTTGCCTCTCTTGCGGCCTCGACCGCTTTAAGAGATTTTTCAAATTCTTCCGGATACATTTTCAAAGCCCTCCTTACTTCTCGATCTCTCTGTTGTTGTACAGCTCTGTGATCTCCTCGATGGGCTTGCCCATGAGATCTTCAATAAGCTGTGTGAACGTGCCGTCCTTAATCTCGCGCACTCTGTCCTCAAGATGCTGTGACTTGGGGGCAAGGTACTTGCCGTTCAGTCGGCGGGCAAGCATTGCCACCTGAGGATGGGAAATGCCTGCGGGGCAGCGGGAGGAGCATACGCCGCACATAACGCAGTCGAAGGACTCTTCCGCGCATTTGTCGAACTCGCCGCGCTGAGCGTATGCGATATACTGCATAACGTTAAGTCCCTGTGTGCAGCTCTTTGTGCAGGCGTTGCAGCCGACACACGCGTATATCTCGGGATAAAGCTGCATCATAATCTGCTCGGTGGGCTTTACCTTTTCAATATCGTATACCTGTTTTACCAGCGGGAAGAAAGGAAGCGTCGCGATATACATATCGTTTTCGACCTTGGTCTGGCAGGCAAGGCAGGTTTTCAGCTCTCTGTCGCCCTTAATGCGGTATATAGTCGCGCAGGCGCCGCAGAAACCGTTGCGGCAGCCGCAGCCGCGTACAAGCTGGTATCCGGCATATTCCATGGCGCGCATGATCGTAAGATCCTCCGGCACGCTGTATTTCTTGCCGAACAGATAAATGTTTACCATTTTTTCCATATCAAGTTCTCCTTATCTATTGGCTGTCATCAATACTCTGCCGGAAGCTCGTCAAGCTCATCGCAGCGGAACACGGGGCCGTCCTTGCAGACATACTTTGCGCCGATGTTGCAGCGTCCGCATTTGCCGATGCCGCACTTCATGCGAAGCTCCATGGTGGTGTACACCTGAGTCTTGTCAAAGCCAAGCTCCTGGAGACCCGCAAGGGTGAACTTTATCATGATGGGAGGACCGCAGAGAATTGCGATCTTGTCCGTGGAAAAGCCCAGCTCTTTAACATAGTTGGGAACAAATCCCACATGGCCGTCCCATTCGGGCTGCTCTCTGTCAATTGTGAGGTGCACGCTGACGCCTGTGTCCTTTTCCCACTCGCTGATGATCTCGTTGTAGTCCACCAGATCCTGCATGCTGCGGGAGCCGTACACAACGTCGATCTTGCCGTAGCGGTCGCGGTAATGACGGCAGTAGTTTATAACGGAGCG
>USKS01000216.1 GCA_900555345.1 uncultured Eubacteriales bacterium | reverse complement strand
CGCCTTAGTCTCGTGGGCTCGGAGATGTGTATAAGAGACAGGCAGTACTGATCCTCGCCGATGATCCTGCCCTCGCCGTCGCAGGTAAGCGACGACACCCAGTGCGCCGTGCGCGTTCCGTTTATGACCTTGTCCCATATGACCTTCTGCGGCGTGCCGCCCTCGTCAAAGGTCATGGTGTATGCGGTGCCCACACCGTCCGTGTACTTGGTGACCGTGACCGACGTGCCGTCAGGCGAGTATGAATATTCCGCTTTTGTGCTGCCGTTTTCGCTGTCATTTACGGGGACGGTGTACCCGTCGGGCTCGGGCGGCGTAACGGTGTCCGTTGTTTCCTCGCGGGAAGAACCGTCCGTGCCGTCGGAGGGTGCGTCAGATGTCGGCTTTGAGCATGACGTGAGAAGCGCCGACAGCATAAGGCAGATGCATACGGCAAGTGCAGTCACCCGCGCGCCGCGGCACAAACCGCCGAAAACGCTTCGCGCGCCGTCCCGCGCGCCGCGCCGATCGGCACGGTTATCCGTTGCGGCACCAATACGATTTTTATTCATTCAGCTGTCACCTCCTGCGGAAGTGCGCGTTCCGACCCGAAAGCGGAATGCGGTATTTTGTCAAAAAACAGTATATTCCGCCCGTGGGCGGCATTTTTTATATTTTATCACCGCAGATCCGCCGTGTCAACTGCCGGGATCGGCGGGGAGAAAATGTCGGAAGCGGATGATATCATTCATATAAAGTCCGGCGCGGGTGCTGCCGTGTCGGTGAATAAAGAAGGTCAGCTGTACTGCGGTCGCGGCAAAACAGGCGCATCGGGGGCACGAATTAATAGAATCATGCCGCCCGGACCGCCCGCGGCAAAAGCGGGTATATCGGGGCGTGAGTATAGCGCGCGGCGCGGCAAAGCGGGCGCATCGGCGCGTGAGTCGTGAGTAAAGCGCAGGCCGCGGCAAAAGCGGGCATATCGGTGCAAACCGCGCAACTGCGGCAAAATATGACATAAACATACCTGCGTTGCATATATGCAACACAAACGCCCGATTTTTGACACAAAAACCCTTGACGCAAATGGTAAAAAATGGTAAAATCATACAAAAGATACCAATAAGAGGAGCAAAGCATGGGAATAGATGTGAAAAAACTCAAAGAAACGATCGCGGAAAAAAACACAACGCTTGAGGCGGTGGCGGGGATACTGGGTATAGACCGCACCACGCTTTACCGAAAGCTGCGGACGAACGCAAACGGACTCACTGTCAACGAGGCGCGCAGAATATCGTCTTTTCTGCGACTGTCGGTCGGCGAGTCGATGGCTATATTCTGGGGTCAGTGATGGCGCAGCTGTGCAATTGCGGCATCGGGGAATGCAGCGGCTGCGGCTTCTGCTTCGGCGGATCTGTCCGCTGCGCGGTGTGCGGGAAAGATATCGATGCATCCCGGGAGAAGTATTACATATTCCGCGGCGATGCGATATGCGCGCGGTGCGTTTATCCGCGACGCGGCGTCCCGGGCGAAATATGCGGCATATGCGGAGACGGGATATGCGGCGCGGACGGCACGGGTGAAAGCGCCGCGGCTGCCGCGGACATAGTTTTTCCGACGGGAGAAAAAGCCGTATGCTCTTTCTGCCTTGAGAGAGCATCGCGCGGCGCCGTACAGCCTTCGGCGAAAACACGGAAAAATAATTTGAAAGGATATACATACTATGGCAAACAAGACTATTGACGCTTTGGTGTTCTGCCCGTTCTACATGAGCGAGGCACCGCTCTCCATTACGTGCGAGGGTATTGTGGGGGAAGCGACCGTATCGAAATTTCCCACGAAAAAGAAAAAAGAGGAGCACGAGCAGAATTTCTGCACGGGGCACTGGTGCAAGGGCTGCGGTGTATATGCGGCGCTTATGCAGAACTATGTGCCGAACACGCCCGCAAAGCGCTCGCCCCGCGCCGCGGTCACCATGCTGCGGCACTGATGGGTGCGCAAAAAAAGATGAGCGGCAGCGCCGCTCATCTTTTTTATATGAACTTACAGTTTTTCGATCTCGTCCTTGAGCACATCACCCACGCCGCTCATTATATATGCGGGGCGGTAGGGGAACACCTTCATGGTCTCAAGGCTCGTAACGCCGGAGAGCACGAGCACCGTATCAAGCTCGCTTTCGATGCCTGCGATAATGTCGGTGTCCATTCTGTCGCCGATGATCGCCGCGTTCTCACGGTGAACGTCCAGATGCTTCAGCGCGTGGCGCATGATAAGCGGGTTGGGCTTGCCTATGTAGTATGCCTCAACGCCCGTGGTCAGCGTTATGGGAGATATCATGGCGCGGCAGGCGGGCATGATGCGTCCTGCGTCGGTAGGACCCGTGAGGTCGGAGTTTGTGCCGATGAGCTTTGAGCCGTTCTGCACGA
Source organism: uncultured Eubacteriales bacterium (assembly GCA_900555345.1). The sequence continues at coordinate 904 of USKS01000216.1, read as the reverse complement.
GCTGCACCGCGCGCTCTATTTTTTCATAGCTGAGCGATCTCGTTTCGCCGAAAACAACGTAGTCGGGGTTATAGTCGTTCATGGTAAAGCCGGCTTCGTAAAGGGCGTTCATAAGTCCCGGCTCACCGATAACGTATGCGCTGCCGCCGGGACACTGAGTTTTCAGAAACGACGCCGTTGCAAGGGCGCTTGTGTAGAAATGGCTTTCGTCAACGTCAAGCCCCATGCGCATAAGCTTTGTGGAGAGCTCCTTGGGTGCTCTCTCGCTTGAGTTTGTCAGAAACAGAAATTTTTTGTTCTCACGGTACAGCCAGTCGACGAACTCGGTAACGCCGGGCAAAAGCTTGCTGCCGTGGTATATAACGCCGTCCATATCTATTATGAAGGCTTCTTTCTCGTGCAACGCTTTAAGTGAAACTGTCATGTTTTCCTCCGTATATATAGATGAATATGGGCTGATTTTGCCTGCCGCGCGGGTCCTCGGGGCGCGCCGACCATAAAAAACTTGATTTGTTCATATAATGGTGGTATAATGTACGCAGTTGTTTTGCCTAAGGGCAAAACATCAGGGCGAATGCCCTGACCGCGCAATCGCGCGGCTGCGTCATTCGACGGCTGAGCGAAAATGTTTGTGCAAGCACACATTTTCGCTTCGTGGTATAATGGCTTGAAATTTGCCCAAGGGGGCAAATTGTTCGGCTGTGCCGCACCCGCGCATTCGCGCGGCTGCGTCATTCGACGGCTGAGCGAAAATGCCCTTGCGGGCGTCGTTATCCCGAACCGTGAGCACGAGGCGGTGCTATGATGCTGTCTCGGTTTGCCGTGCGGCGCGGTGAGACTTTGGTTTTGAATATGAGCCGGAAGCACTTTGCGCGCGGCAGATGTACTTTCACATTTAGTATAC
>USKS01000215.1 GCA_900555345.1 uncultured Eubacteriales bacterium | reverse complement strand
ATATTGAAGTCGCTTGTTGCGTATCCGGTGGTGGTTATGACCGACACGACCTGAAACGCCGACTGACGAACGGTTTCCGCAGCGGTGCCGTAGATTTTATATATGTTCACGGCTATAAGACCTATTGACGCCGCAACGATACCGAGATACGTCCACAGCTCCGTGCTTTTGAAGGCTGCGCGGAAACGCCTGATAAGCATAAGATAATACAGGTTGAAGTTTACGCCGAACAGCAGCATAAATACCGTTATAACCCACTGTATATACGGTGAATATGAGGCTATGGAATCTGCCTTCATGCCGAAGCCGCCGGTGCCGGCGGTGCCGAAGGTATGTATAAGACTGTCAAAGAGCGGCATTTTTCCGGCAACGAGCAGAATGATCTCAACCGCCGTCATACATATGTATATGAGATAAAGGATCTTTGCGGTGTCCTTTATTCTGGGAACAAGCTTCCCCACAATGGGTCCGGGCATTTCGGCGCGGATTATGTGTATGGAGCGCTCGCTGACGTTCGGTACGATCGCCATAATAAATACAAGCACGCCCATGCCGCCTATCCAGTGAGTAAAGCTGCGCCAGAACAAAAGTCCGTGGCTCATAGCTTCTACGTTTGTAAGGATGGAAGCGCCGGTGGTCGTAAAGCCGCTGACGGTTTCAAAAAATGCGTCGATGTAATTGGGGATCTCACCGCTGAGTACAAAGGGAACGGCGCCCAACGCAGACATTACGATCCACGCAAGCGCAACAATCACGAAGCCCTCCTTGGCGTATATAACGCGGCTTTTCGGACGGCCTACGAGCATGAAAAGCCCGCCGAGGACACCGCAGACCCCGGCTGTTATCAGAATTGCCCAAAGACACTTTTCCTTGTAGATAAGCGCCGTCAGGGCGGGCAGCAAAAGCAATACTGCCTCAAGCAGTTCTATCTGACCGAGGGTAAAAATTACCATTCTGCGGTTCACTTTATAAATCACGTGCCTTTCTGTCCGGATGTGCCGGTTCGTGGCCGGCAATGGTGCCGGCTGCCCGCTGCGGGCAGTTTATTTTACCATATCGGAAAGATCCTTCAGCGTATGTCCCGCAGTCAGAACGATAACTCTGTCGCCTGCGTTGATGCAGTCGTCACCAGAGGGAAGAATGCTCTTTCTGCCTCTGATTATGCCCGCTATCAGGATGTTGGGACGGAGGGTCATGCTTTTTAGGGGCGTATGAAGGTATTTGAAATCTGATTCAGCAATAAACTCAAGTGCTTCGGCTTTGCCGTCCATAAGCTTATACAGAGTTTCTATCTTGCTGCCCATGGAGCTGCGCAGCGCTCTCGCGTAGCGGACGAATATATCGGATATGACTTTCTTGGGGGAGACTATGCACTCGATTCCCAGCTTTTCAGCCATGACCGCGAACTCGCTTCTGTTGACCTTGGCAATGACCTTGCCGACGCCCGCGTCCTGGGCAAAATATGACAGCAGGATGTTTTCTTCGTCCATGCCGGTAAGAGAAACAAAGCCGTCTGTGCCGGTCATGCCCTCTTCCATCAGCAGCTCTTGACGCGCGCCGTCGCCGTTGATAAGCGCGGCACCGTCCAAAAGCTCGCTGAACATATGGCACTTTTCTCTGCTTTTCTCGATTATCTTGACGGACGCGCCGCCGCTGAGCAGCATCTTTGCAAGATAGTATGCAGTGCGGCTCGCGCCTACGAGCATTATATTCTTTGCCTGCTTGCGGTTTATGCCCATAAGACGGATAAGCTTCATCATTTCGGAAGCATCCGCGGTAAGACCTATGCGGTCGCCGCTGTGCAGCACAAAGCTGCCGTCGGGAATATACACTTTGTCGCCGCGCTGAACAACGCCCACAAGAAAATTTGCCTTGTATCGGTGACGCATTTCCATAAGTGTTATGCCGTTGAGAGGGGAGTCGGCGCGCAGCTTGAACTCCGCCATTTCGAAATTGCGGCGGGAGAATGTTTCAAGATTGACGGCGCCCGGCAGACGGAGTATATGATAAAGCTCCTGTGCTGCCAGATGCTCGGGATTTACCGTCATTGATATTTCAAGCTGCTGGCGCAGAAAGTCGACGGACTGCTCGTTGTACTCGGGATTCCGTATTCTCGCGATCGTATGCTTTGCGCCCATGCGCTTTGCAAGGAAGCAGGCGATCATATTGACTTCGTCGTTGCCGGTAAGCGCCGCGAAAAGTTCGGCGTGGCCGACGTCGGCTTCCGTAAGTGTATCGCAGTCGATGCCGGAACCGCAGACGCCGATAGCGTCATATATGTTGGTTATCTCTCCGATAACATCGTGATCCGTGTCCACCGCAACAACATCATGCCCCTCGGCAATAAGACTTGATACTACGGTCGTGCCGATCTTTCCGCATCCGACTATGATGATCTTCACTTTTTGAAAACCGACCTTTCTTCTATCGTTTCCGTAAACATATGCCTGTAATAATTTCCGTACAGTAGTATAGCACAGCGAGTGTGTGTTTTCAATAGCTTTACAACTTTAAACAAGGATATTTTCCCTTATTTTCGGCGAATATTTCGGCAAATTTCGGCTAAAAATCTCAATGTATGAACTACTGCCGCCGAAAGGGGAGAGTGAACGTTGATTATTGTTGATATCGCGGCTGCCGCCGCCATAGGAACGCTTTCGGGCATGGGCATCGGCGGCGGAGGACTGCTTGTCATATACCTGACGCTTGTGCGCGGAGTGGGGCAGCTTGAGGCGCAGGGAATGAATCTGTATTTCTTTATTTTTGCGTCGGCAGCGGCGCTGTTTGTGCATATAGCAAAGCGAAAGATAAACTACCCGCTCATATTGCTGACAAGCTCAGTGGGAATGCTGGGAGCGTATGGAGGCTCGGCGCTTGCGTCCGTCACGGATCCGGAGCTTATACGTCGCGTTTTCGGGGCGATGCTGCTCGTAAGCGGCGGGATATCGCTGTTTCGCGTTGTTTCCGCGAAAAGAAGGACGTGAAGGAACTGCTTTTCCGTAAGCAGCACTGAACTTCACGCGGCTGTCCTTCGCGCTCCGTGCCCGCCGCACCCACCGAGCACTGCCCGCACCGCTTGTCCGCCACCTCCGCACCCTGCTCGCCCACCGTTCATCCCACGCTCACAGTCGTGCCGTCCGTCATCGCGCCCTCGCCGTGCCCGAACCCGCGCACCGCGCGAAGGACCCGCTCGTTTGCCCCGACGAAGTTTTGAAACTGCTGACTTTTAGTTTCTTTGCATAGCATTTCAAACTTTGTCGTAAGCTTACCGAACGTAAGTGAGAAAGACGTGAAGGGACTACTTTTCCGTAAGTAGCCCCTTC
>USKS01000214.1 GCA_900555345.1 uncultured Eubacteriales bacterium | reverse complement strand
CGTTTTCCCCGAAGGACGAAAGTATCTCCGAAACGCTGTCGGGAGAGACTGCGGCGCAGTTTTCGCTGTAATCGTCAAGCATATGACCGCTGAGAAACATTCCGCTTATCTCTTTTTCAAGTCTCAGCTTTTCCGCCGCCGAGAACTCGGGCAGCTCGGGGAACTCGGTCTTCGGGGCGCTGAGCGCCGTATCGGTAGAAAATATATCCAGCTGACCGTCAAGAGAGGCACCGCCGCTTCTCTCCATAAGCTTTTCGTAAACGGCAAGCAGACGGGAGCGGTATATGCCGAATGAATCAAGCGCGCCCGCCTTTATAAGCGCTTCAAGCTGGCGCTTGTTCATCCCCAGAGTCTGCATTCTTGAGAGAAAATCGTCGAAATCGGCGAATTTGCCTCCGTTCTCGCGCTCGCGCACGATCATGTCCGTAAACGATGTACCGAGGTTTTTCAGCGCTCCCAGTCCGAAGAGTATCTCTCCGCCATCGGCGCGAAACTCCGTATAAGAACGGTTAACATCGGGCGGGACAACGGCAATACCGTGCTTTCGGCACTCGCTCAGATATTCATAAATTTTCTGCGGATTGCCGAGTACCGAGGTTATAAGCGCGCAATTGTACTCAAGCAGAAAGTGCGCTTTGAGGTACGCAGTGCGGTATGATGTCAGCGCATATGCCGCGGCGTGGCTTTTATTAAATGCGTAGTCGGCGAAATCGGCGATATCGTCAAAAAGCTTTTGCGCGTCGGACGCGTCAACTCCGTGCTCTGCCGCGCCGGAGATAAACGCCTCGCGCTCGCGAAGCAGCTCGTCCGCGTGCTTTTTGGATATGGCGCGGCGCACGACGTCGGCGTGTCCGAGTGAGTATCCCGCCACATCGCGGAATATCTGCATTACCTGCTCCTGATAAACTATACAGCCGTATGTCGAATCAAGGATCGGAGCAAGCAGCGGCGTGACGTACTCTTCCCTTTTTCCGCCGTGACGAGCCTCTATATATTTGGGTATAGAGCTCATGGGGCCCGGGCGGAACAGCGCTATCGCAGCTATTATATCATCGATATGCTCGGGACGAAGTTGCGTCAGCATCTGCTTCATTCCCGGGGACTCAAGCTGAAAAACGCCGTCCGTATTGCCCTTTGAAATAAGCGCGTATGTCTTTTTGTCATCAAGGGGAATGTGCGCTATGGAAAAATCGGGCAGGCGCTGCTTTATCTGCTTTTCGGCGTTGTCTATAACCGTAAGGTAACGGAGGGCAAGAAAATCGAATTTCAGAAGGCCCAGATCGGCAACGGTGGTCATGTCATACTGTGTGACCGTAACGCCGTTGTTGACCGCTACGGGAACATAGTCCGTAACGGGTTTCTCCGTTATGACCACGCCTGCCGCATGAGTGGAGGCGTGCCGCGGCATGCCCTCAAGCCTGCGCGCCGTATCTATAAGGCGGCGCACATCGGGGCTTGCATCGTACATCTCCCGAAGCTCTTTTGATTTCATGGCTTCGTCGAGAGTCATATTCAGATCCTGCGGTATAAGGCGGGCGACGGCATCGACCTCACCGTAGGAAAGCCCAAGTGCTCTACCCACGTCCCTGACGGCGGCGCGCGCCGCCATTGTACCGAATGTTATTATCTGCGACGTATGGTCTGCGCCGTATTTGTCGCGGACATACTGTATTGCTTCGTCGCGGCGGTTATAGCAGAAATCAATATCGAAGTCCGGCATGCTGACTCGCTCGGGGTTGAGAAACCGCTCGAACAGCAGATCAAAGCGCATGGGGTCGATATCGGTTATACCGACAAGATACGCCACGAGGCTGCCCGCGCCGCTGCCGCGCCCGGGACCGACGGGTATACCGACAGATTTCGAATAGTTGACGAAATCCCAAACTATGAGATAGTAACGGCTGTAGCCCATTTTATCTATAACGCCGAGCTCGTATTCCACCCGACTGAGATATTCTTCTTTAGGATGAAGCTCATATGAGACCTCACCCGCCGCCTCGCGGCGCGAGAGTCCTTCCGTTGCAAGAGTCTTGAGGTACTGACCTGGGTCCTCACCGTTCGGGCAGGTATATCCGGGCAGGTAGGTATGACCGAATTCAAAGTCGAAATTACACTTTTCGGCAACTTTTGCGGTGTTTGCTATAGCCTCGGGATGGTCGGGAAAAAGCCGCTCCATCTCCCAAGTTTCTTTATAATAGAACTCGTCGGTCTCAAAACCTATGGGTCTGCCGTCCTTTATGCAGCTGCCAGTCTGTATACACAGAAGAATTGCCTGTGCTTCGCAGTCGGCGCGGCGCAGATAGTGCACATCGTTCGTTGCGACCGTTTCTATGGAGAGCTTTTCCGCCATGGAAAATATCGCGCTGTTTACCGTTTTCTGATCGGGCAGACCGTGATCCTGAACTTCCAGATAAAAGTCCTCTCCGAAAAGTTCTTTCATTTCAAGGGCGTATTTTTCCGCCTTGTCGTATTCACCGCTCATGATATGACGCGGGATATAACCCGCAAGGCAGGCGGAAAGCGCTATAAGCCCCTCATGGTGACTTTTCAGAAGCTCCATATCAATGCGCGGCTTTGAATAAAAGCCGCTGACAAAAGCCTCCGACACCAAATAAATGAGGTTTCTGTAGCCGATCTCGTTCTTGCAGAGAAGGACAAGATGATATGAATTTGCAAAGGCGCTGTGCTCTCTGACATGCCTGTCCCCGGGGGCGACATAGACCTCACAGCCGATTATCGGCTTTATACCCTCTTTTTTGCAGGCACGGTAAAAAGCGACTGCGCCGTACATCGCGCCGTGGTCGGTGATCGCACAGGCAGTATGCCCCGCACGCTTTGCCGCGGCGGGTATTTCGGATATACGGCACGCGCCGTCAAGCAAGCTGTATTCGCTGTGCAGATGAAGATGTACAAAATCCGACACCGCCGTATCCCCTTTCTTATTGTTTATTATCCGCCGTCTCCGCGGGGATCTCGCCGTCGCTCTCAAGGCGCTCGACTATTGCCGCGATCTTATCAAGTCTGTGCTTTACGCCCGACTTTGTCATGGGTACGGAATGCATTGCCGCAAGCTCCGAAAGCGTTGCTTCGTCATTTTCCATACGAAGCTTCGCGGTCTCGCGCAGCTCCTCCGGCAGGCGGATAAGCATACCGCTTTCAGAAAGACGGCGCAGCATTTCCGCGCTGTGATGCGACGCAGTCAGTGATTTGCGGATATTCGCCATGTCGCAGTTGAGGCGCCTGTTGGCGTCTCCCCGCAGTTCTCTGACGATCTTTGAATTTATAAGTTCAAACGCCGCTTTGTTCGCGCCGATGAGCGCGAAAAATTCTTCTATTTTTGCGCTGTCCTTAATATACAGGATGGATCTTGCGCCGCGCTCG
>USKS01000213.1 GCA_900555345.1 uncultured Eubacteriales bacterium | reverse complement strand
ACCCTCGCCTGCCTCAACAGTGTGAGCGTTCTCGCCGATCTTGCCGCAGTATCCGCCCTGAGCGGTATCGTACTTGAGAAGGTGAGCGAGCATCTTGGGATCGGTAAGGTCGTTGATGGCAACTACCTCATATCCCTCTGCGCCGAACATCTGACGGAAAGCAAGACGTCCGATACGGCCAAAGCCGTTAATAGCAACTTTAACTGACATTTTTGTGTCCTCCGTTGTATTATAATAAATTTTTTTGGACTTATCTGCGGTGCGCATATCTTCGCACCGTTCTTATTTTAGTACATAAACCAAAAATATACAAGTCTTTTTGTGAATTTTTTCAAAAATTAAAGATTTATACAAAATATCCCCGCCGCGCCGAGGCGCTTTTGAATGTTTTTTACTTACATCTTTCAATATGCCGTCCCGAACGGGACAAATATATAATGTATAAAAAGTTTTTTGAAATATGGGCAAAAATATTCGCGAAAATATTGACATATGCCGATTTTGATGATATAATCCCAGTGTTACGGGATATTTATGCCCGTCTCTCTGCCGGCGGAAAATTTCAAGTGCCGTCGGTCTAAAGTCCATAGGGAGGTGTAAAAAATGGAGAAGCTTATGAACTCTTATGAAACCTTGTTCATCATCGACGCACGTCTTGCAGATGAGGAGATCAAGGCGCTTACGGCTAAGTTCACGGATCTGATCGCAGCTCACGGAACCGTAGGTGAGGTCAGCGAGTGGGGCAAGCGCAGACTTGCATACCCCATCAACGACCAGAACGAGGGATACTACGTTCTCGTTACTTTCAACGCAGACGCTGCATTCCCCGCAGAGCTGGAGCGTATCTTCGGCATTACCGAAGGCATCATGCGTTCCATCGTGATCCGTCACGACGAGAAGAAGGCTTGAGTTGATCTTTTGATTTAACCTGAGGGAAAGGGAAATATATATGGCTAACTTCAACTTCAATAAAGTTATTATCGGCGGCAGACTTACTGCCGATCCCGAGCTTAAAACAACTCCGTCCGGTATATCGGTAACCTCCTTTACCATTGCCGTCAATCGCAGATTCGGCGCAAAGAACGGTGAGGAGAGTCCTGCGGACTTTATAGGCTGCACGGCATGGAGACAGAATGCTGAATTTATAACCAGATATTTCCGCAAGGCAAGCTCCATATGCGTTGTAGGCACTCTCCAGACAAGAAACTGGACGGACAACAACAACGTAAAGCATTACGCTACAGAGGTCGTCGTTGACGAGGCATTCTTCGTTGACGCAAAGAGCGAAAGCCCCATTGCTGTTCAGCAGGCGGCAAGCGCACAGCCCTTTGTACCGGAAAGCTACGGTGCTCCCGCGTATTCCTCTCCCGCACAGGGAAGCGATGCTCCCAAATTCGAACAGATCAGCGATGATGAAGAGCTGCCGTTCTGAGCGCCTTCGCGCGCCGCGGTCGGCTGACAAATTTAATTTCTTTTTAAATTGAAATGGAGGTTTCATTAGAAACATGGATACAGATAAGACTGTTACAACAGAAGAAGTTGTAGAACAGCCCGTTGCAGAGGAAGCTGCCGCAAGTGAGGCTCCCGCTGAAAATACCGCGCCCCGTGCGGAAAGAAGACCCGCGCCCCGCGCAAATAACCGCAGAAGAAAGAAAGTCTGCATTTTCTGCGAAGATAAAATTGATTATATCGACTATAAGGATACTGTCCGTCTCAGAAAGTTCGTTTCCGAGAGAGGCAAGATCCTGCCCCGCCGTATAAGCGGTGCTTGTGCAAAGCATCAGAGACAGCTCACCGTCGCTATCAAGCGTGCGCGTGTTGTTGCTCTTATGCCTTACATCGCAGACTGAATATGTTAAATAAAAAATTCGCCTTCGGGCGAATTTTTTATTTTTCCGAAAGCGCCATAAGCTCCGACACCGTGACAAACTCGTATCCCATATTTTTCAGCTGCGGGATAACGGTTCTCAGCGCCTGCGCCGTGTGCGCCTCTCCTCCGATAAAATCGTGGCAGAGGATTATGTCTCCGCCGCTTACATTGTCAAGTATAGTGTCTGCAATCGCACCGGCAGAGGTGTGCGCCCAGTCGCGTGTGTCCACGGACCACAGTATAACTGAGTAGCCCATGCTCTCGGCAAAGGTGCAGACACTGTCGTTGTACAGCCCACCCGGGGGGCGGAGCAGCTTGGGCTTGTATTCAAACTCCTCCAGCATATAGTCGTCAAATGCGCAGATCTCACGCTTTACTTTTTCGCAATCGGCGTTTTTCAGAAAAACATGGGTGTAGGTGTGATTTCCGATCTCATGTCCCGCGTCTATTTCTGCCTTGACAATTTCCGGATGCGCCTCGGCGTTTTCTCCGACGGCGAAAAACGTTGCGTGAACGTCGTATTTGTCAAGTATTTCAAGAATTTCCGGCGTTTTTTTTGGATGCGGACCGTCGTCGAAGGTTAGCGCTACGACCTTTGCGCTGCACGCCTCCTCAGACACGACATTGCCCGACCAATGCCATGCTCCCGCACTTATGCACGCCGCAGTTGCCGCAAGAAGCACTGCAAAAGCTGCAGCCGTCAGCTTATTTGCACAACTCATTAAGCGTACCGAAGGTAAAGCCCATATCACGCCATGCGTCTATAAGCTCGCCGAGAATTGCCGCGTTGGTGGAGGAGGTGGGATGCAGCAGAATGACCTCGCCGTTGTGCGTGCCGTCAAGCACTTTTTTTATCGCCGCATCGCGCGGCATTTGGGAATTATTGTCCCAGTCAACGTATGCAAAGCTCCAGAAAACGGTGCTGTAGCCTGCTTCGGCGGCAAATTTCAGATTCTGCTCGGAAAATCTGCCCTCCGGCGGACGGTAAAATTTTGCACAGCTTACGCCTATAGCCTTGCAGTCGTCCTCAAGTGCTTTAAGCTCCGCAAGAAACGCTTCCTTGTCGCAGACACCGGACATATCCTTGTGGCTTGCGGTGTGGTTGCATACAAGATGCCCCTCGTCCTGCATACGGCGAACAATATCGGCGTTGCGGCGCGTAAGATTTTCAAGGATAAAGAACGCTCCCGAAACTTCCTTTTCTTTCATAACATCAAGTATTTTCTCAACGTTGCCGTTTTCGTAGCCTGCGTCAAACGTCAGATATATGACTTTTTCTTTGTCGTCCCAGGATGCGTGCTTTGTGTCGGCGTAATATGCGCTGTGTCCCTTTGTAAAAGAGAGAAGAGAGTCGAGCGGCGGCTGGCTGTGATCGGCCGTGTGCTTGCAGTACCAGTTATATGCGGCGGTCTCGGTGTGGGCAGCCGTCTCCTGCCTTGCGGGGATATTAGCGTCAGCGGTGTCCGCCGCGGAGATGATCATCGCTGAGTTCCTGATGACCGCTGCCGCAG
>USKS01000212.1 GCA_900555345.1 uncultured Eubacteriales bacterium | reverse complement strand
CTGAAAAAGCTGAAGTTCACCGAGGGCGGCATAACCGTAAATTCGAAATTTGTAACCGTAAGATATGTGCTGAAATTCGGCGATATCCTGTCTCTTAAGACAGAGGACCGCGAAGAGGATACCTGCCCTTATATGATACCAGTCGACCTTGAGCTGCCCGTGCTGTTCGAGGACGATCACATAACGGCGGTGAACAAGCCCCCGTTTATGCCCGCGCACCCGTCATTCGGCCACAGACTTGACACCGTGGCAAACGCCCTCAGCTTCAGATACAGCGGTGCGCCGTATGTGTTTCGCCCCGTGAACCGCCTTGACAGCGACACGAGCGGAATAATGCTCACGGCAAACTCCCGCCTTGCGGCATCCCTTCTCTACCGTTCCATGATAAGCGGAGAGATAGTGAAAATGTATATAGCCGTTCTGACAAGCGCGCCGAAGGAAGCCGAGGGTACAATAGATATCCCGCTCAGGCGCTGCGACGACAGCATTATAAAAAGGCGCACCTGCACCATCGATGACTTGGGTGCGAAAAGCGCGCTGACATACTATAAAGTGCTTTATGCCGACCCCGAAAGCGGCAGATGCGCCGTTCTCGCTTCCCCCGTAACGGGCAGAACGCACCAGCTCAGAGTGCACTTTGCCGCTCTCGGCTGTCCGCTGTGCGGCGACAGTCTTTACGGCAGTCCGTGCGGCGAGCCAGGCAGACAGGCGCTGCACGCCGCGTACCTTTCGTTTCCCCATCCCGAGTCAAAAGAAAGGATACACCTTTTCGCCCCGCCGCCCGAGGATATAAGATCGCTCATGACGGACTTTGACAAAGTGCTGTCCGCCTTCGGCGACAGTACGAAGGATGCCGAAAAATATCTGCTCACACTGAAGGGCCGCGTTTCGGATAAAAGATCAAACAGGAAAGGAAAAGACACATGAAAAAGCTGCGTCCCGTGCCGTTGTATGCCGTCGTATCGTTTGCACTTTTCGCCGCGGCGGGCATATGTCATATCATTTTCTATAAAAGCGCCGCTTTTGCCGACGCGTTCAACGTAAGCGTCGGACGCGCGGTTCGCTTTGCGCTTGCGAAAATAAGCGGCATTTTCCCTTTTTCCGTTATGGAATTTATGCTGTTTGCCTCTCCCGTTCTTTTGTTCGGGCTGTGCATGATAGTTGCAAAAAGCGTCTCTCGCGGCGGGCGGCACGCAATAAGATGCGTTTCATGCGTGCTTGCCACAGCAGCGCTTGTATATACTCTGTTCGCCGTTGATTTCGCGCCGGGATACCGCGGCACGTCAATGGCGTCGAAAATGTCGCTTTCCGAGCGGGACGTAAGCGTCGAGGAGCTTTACAAAACCGCGCTCATCATCGGAGAAGAAGTAAACGAAGCGGCAAAGGACATAAGCTTTCCCGCAGACGGCTCAACGAAAATGCCTTTCGGCTTTCGCGAGATGTCAGATATCCTCTGCCGCTCATATGACACCGTATGCGGCGAGTACGGCTTTATAGACCGCTATGACACGTACGCAAAGCCTCTTGTCATAAGCGAATACATGACATACACTCATCTTTCGGGCATATACGGATTTTTCACGGGAGACGCGAACATCAACACAAACTATCCCGACTACGTGACCGTTTATACCGCCGCCCACGAAATGGCGCACCAGCGCGGCATCTCCCGCGAGGACGAAGCAAACTTTGCGGCTTTTCTCGTGTGCAGAGCTTCCGACAACGCGTATGTGCGCTACTGCGGCGCTCTTAATATGTACGAGTATCTGGCGGGCGCGCTTTACAAAGCCTCGCCCGAAATGTATTTCAACGCGTACTCGACCCTTTGCGCCGCAGCCCGCGGAGAAATGCGCTCATACAGCAGCTTTTTCGACAAATACAGAGAGAACAAAGCCGCGGATATTTCCGACTCGCTCAATAATTCCTATCTTGAAAGTCAGGGCACCGCGGGCGTCGTCAGCTACGATATGGTGGTAAATCTGGCGGTTTCCTACTACATGGACTGACACTCCCGCCGCTGCGGGAATACAATATATACTGTAGTATATAAATACAGGACTGTTTTACATAATTTATACAATTCGTTACTAAGACTATAATACATTTTGCACAACAATACGCGAATAATATAAAAAAGAGGAAAAAATACTTCCTTTTTATGAACCAATCTGTTATAATAGTGTGGAATGTGTACGAATGTACTCACATAAATCTGCCTGTATGCCGCATTTGCGGCTCTATATATTGTATATGCCGCCCTGCGGCAAGGCAGAAGCGCAAGCTGCCTATTTACGGATTCGTCCGCATGAAAGGAACTATTATCATATGGATAAAATAATTATAAACGGAGGTACGCCACTGCGCGGCAGCGTGGAGATAAGCGGTATGAAAAACGCCGCCATGCCCATAATTTATGCCTGCGTCATGGTTGAGGACAAGTGCGTTATCGAAAACGTGCCCAATGTCCGCGACGTTTCCCTTTCCCTTGATATCCTCCGCAACATGGGCGCCCACATCAAAACTCTCGGCAGAAACACCGTTGAAATAGACTGCACCGATATTCGCCAGGGCTCCGCACGCCCCGATCTTGCCCGCAAGATACGCGGCTCGTATTATCTGCTCGGCTCCGAGTTCGGTCGTTTCGGTAACGCGAAAGTGGCGTATCCCGGCGGCTGCGATTTCGGCGGCAGACCCATAGACCAGCACGTCAAGGGCTTTGAATGTCTCGGCGGCACGGTCACGAGCGACAGCACGGGCAGCATAGAGATAAACTCCGAGGGCGGTCCCGTCGGCGCAAGCATCTTCTTTGACGTTGTGACCGTCGGCGCTACCATAAACGTCATGCTCGCCGCAGTCCTTGCGGACGGCGTTACTGTTATCGAAAACGCGGCAAGAGAGCCGCACATAGTTGACCTTGCGAACTTTCTCAATACCTGCGGCGCGAAGATAAGCGGCGCGGGCACGGACGTTATAAAGATAAAGGGCGTTAACCGTCTGCACGGCTGTACGTACGCTATCATCCCCGATATGATAGAGGCTGGCACCTACATGGTTGCTGCTGCCGCGACGGGCGGCTGCGTAAAGCTCACAAACGTTATCCCCAAACACCTTGAATCCATCTCCGCAAAGCTTGAGGAGACGGGCGCGGTCGTTGACGAATTCGACGACGCCGTTATAGTAACGGGCCGCGAGCAGATACGCAAAGCAAATATAAAGACACATCCCTACCCCGGTTTTCCCACGGATATGCAGCCTCAGATCGCCTCGGTGCTGGCGCTGGCCGACGGCACCAGCCTCATCACCGAAAGCGTGTGGAACAACCGCTTCAAGTATGTGGATGAGCTGAAGCGCCTGGGCGCCCGCATCCAGGTGGACGGCAAGATGGCCGTGCT
>USKS01000211.1 GCA_900555345.1 uncultured Eubacteriales bacterium | reverse complement strand
GAGGCGGCGAAGAAACAAAAGCTTTGCAAGCGGATGCTGAAAATGATTGCGGCGAGATCCTTGCCGACTGCGACTTTTTCAAGGTCACAAAGTACGGCGGCATCGCCCGTATTCCCGCTTGCGAATATTTCGCGGCGCTTGTGTGTGTCGGCGGCAGCGGATATATGGATGCCTGCGGAGAAAAATTCGCTGTTTGCGCAGGCGACACATACTTTCTTCCTCCCGGCTGTCCCGAGATTTCCGTTTGCGGCGCGGAAATGCTGTATGTGACCTGCCCGCGGTAATATCGAAATAAAAAAGCCCGACATCTGTCGGGCTTTTTTATTTCAGATCCTGTATCCGGAATATCTGCGGCACAGTATCAGCGGCTGACCGGTCGCGTTTTTCGCTTTGGTATTTATATTGCATATATGCACGCAAACGGAGTTTGTGTCATCGGTTCTCCGCATACAGTAAGCTGCAAGCCTTGCGGCGTCCGTCCATCCGTCGGCAAGTACGAGAACGCTGACCAAAAGCCGCTGCGCGCGGGTAAGCGCGATAGTTTTTCCGCAGAATATGAGTTCTTTTCCGTCAAAGCGTATCCTGCGCTGCGCGATGCGCCGGGCGGCGGCTGAAATTCCGGAATACTGACGCTTTATCGCAGCTTTCGCTATATCCTCGGGATCGACCTTTACTACTGCGGCGGAGCTGTACATATCCGCGATATACTTAACATCGGGGACGATATAATCCTCCGTGACGAACACGGTGAATGCGGGCAGAAGTTCCTGGCAGTGCTCTGTGTCGCTGACGGCGCACGGAATATTCATCTTCAGAAGCTTGTCGCGCAGCTCGCGTCTGAATTTTCTTTGAGTATTGTCAATTATAAGCGGCATAAGTAATAAACCGTCCTATGTTCGGCATATAGTTTATCGGAAATATGAATTATAATTGAAAAGGAGTTCTCTTTTATGTTTGTGTGTTCCGTAAAAAGCAGCACGCTGAAGCTTGCGGCGCTTATAGTTGTCGCTATAGCCGCGGCTGCGGCGCTTATAGTTCTTTTGCCGTCAAATGACAGAGTCGCCGCGGGGTCTGTCTTTAAGGGCGATGACACCGTAAGCTACGACAAGATCAAAACAGACGGCGACAGGCGCGATTTTCTCTCTCAGTTCGGCTGGGAGCTGGGAGAGGGCTGCATCGAGGAAGTCGAAGTGCGCATCCCCTCCGATTTTGATCGGGTCATGAATTCCTACAACGATCTGCAGAAGTCGCAGGGGCTTGATCTGTCAAAATACCGCGGAAAGACCGCCGTGCGTTACACCTATGAGGTCACAAACTATCCCGATTATGACGGCACAGTCTACGCAAACATCATAGTTTACAAAAACTGCGTTATTGCCGGCGACATATGCTCTTCAGACTCCAAGGGCTTTATACAGGGCTTTGAAGCGGCTCAGGGCAAATAAACTCAATGTGCGTTATGGTCCGCCCCCGTATTTTTACAGGGACGGACCGTTTCCTTATTTGTGTTTGATATCTATTACGGTAACGCCGTAGTCGCCCTCGCCGTACTGACCTGCTCTGAAGGACTCTATGCGCTTGTCCCCTTTGAGGAACGCCCATATAGCGCTGCGCAGAGCGCCGGTTCCCTTGCCGTGTATAACGGTGACGCTGTAAACGTGAGCGACGATAGCCTCGTCGATATACTTGTCAACCGTGTAGCAAGCGTCCTCCCCGAGCATTCCGCGCACATCAAGCTCGGGCTTGAAGCTGCGGGATACGGCTGCTCTGTAAGCCTTTTCGCTGCCGGTCTTTTCCTTTGTGCCGACGCTTACGCTGTCCAGAAGCTTCAGCTGCGAAACATTGAATTTCGTTTTGAGTATCCCCATCTGAACGGTGACATTGCCCTTTTTGTCAGGGTCCTCCAGAAGCGTGCCGCGTGTGCCCAGTGTGCGGTGCTCCACGTCATCGCCTTTTCTGAGCGGTCTCGGCAGAACATAGCCGTCATCCTCCGGCTCTTCCCTGTTCTTATCCATATAGGACTTGACTTCGTTTCTGATATTCTTTTTGGAGTTCTGAAGCACCTCGCCGAAGTTCTTCTTGTCCTGCGCTTTCTTTGCGTCGTCCAGCTGTTTCAGAATAAAGTCGCCGGTCGCGCGGGCACTGTCTACTATGCCGCGCGCTTTTTCTCTTGCGCGGCGGGCTTCTTCTTCGGCACCGGCAAGTTTTTCGCGAAGCTCTGCTTCGCTTTTTTCTTTGAAGCTTTCATATTCACGTCTGAGTCTTTCGGCTTCATCACGTTCATTCTGCAGTTTGAGACGCTCCGCCTCAAGCTTTTCTATAACGTTTTCAAAGCTGCGGCTCGTGTTGTCCACATATCCGCCAGCACGCTCCACAATACTGTGCGGCAGACCGAGACGTTCCGAGATCGCAAAAGCATTGGACTTTCCGGGCGCGCCGATGATCAGCTTATAAGTAGGCTTCAGCGTTTCAATATCGAATTCGCAGCAGGCGTTGCAAACGCCGTCGCGCTCAATTGCAAAAGCTTTCAGCTCCGCATAGTGGGTCGTTGCCGCGCAAAGAGCGCCGCGGCTGAGGACCTCCTCAAGTATGGACATAGCAAGCGCCGCGCCCTCAACGGGGTCCGTGCCGCTGCCAAGCTCGTCGAAAAGCACCAACGAGCGATCTGTCATGCATTTCAGAATATCAACTATACCGACCATATGCGACGAAAACGTTGAAAGAGACTGCTCGATCGACTGCTCGTCGCCTATATCGGAATATATATCGTCAAATACTCTGACCGACGCGCTGCTGCAAGGCAGCTGAAGCCCTGCCTGAGCCATCATGCAGAAAAGGCCGAGAGTTTTAAGCGATACGGTCTTACCGCCTGTGTTGGGGCCGGTTATGACAAGCATTGACCATGCGCCGCCGAGCTCGATCGTTACGGGCACTGCTTTTTCACCTATAAGAGGATGGCGGCAGCGCTCAAGCTTTACCGCCCCGTTCTCGCTTACCGTCGGCTCAACGGCTTTCATTTCATAAGCAAGCTCCGAGCAGGCGAAAACGAACGCAAGATATGTTATGTTGGAATAGTTCAGTAAAATCACGCCGCTGACGGAGGAAACGCGCGGCATGATCGGAAAAGATCAGTTGGCATTACTACGACCCGGCGCCATTCTTGTCAACATGGCGCGCGGAGCCGTCACGGACGAGGCGGCGGTTGCGGAGGCGATCCTTGCAGGACGGCTTGGCGGCTTTGGTGCTGACGTGTACAGCACGGAACCGTTCGGGGCAGAGCATCCCTTCTCTGCCCTGCTCGGCTTGCCGCAGGTCTGCCTGACGCCGCATATGTCCTGGGGGGCATTGGAAGCGCGGGAGCGTTGCCTGCACGAAATGATTCTGAATATGCAGG
>USKS01000210.1 GCA_900555345.1 uncultured Eubacteriales bacterium | reverse complement strand
ACCGATTCGGGGATGTGTGAAGGGGCTACTTACGGAAAAGTAGTCCCTTCACGTCCTTCTCGCCCTTGTTCGGCAAGCTGACTACAGAGTTTGAAATGCTATTCCAATTCCGTTAAGCCAAAGCCGTCCGCTGCCGAGACAGTAGCCCACTCACATCCTTTACTTAAGTTCGGTTAGCTGACGTTAAAGTTTGAAATGCCTTTTCAATTTTGAAAGGTTGAAACCGCACCGTCCGTGGCTACTTACGGAAAAGTAGTCCCTTCACGTCCTTCTCGCTTACGTTCGGCAAGCTGACATCAAGGTTTGAAATGCTTTGATAAAAACTAAAGGTCTGCGGTTTCCAAACTTCGGCGGGGAGACGGGTGGGCGCGGGAGGAACGGCGGGCAAGTGACGGCGGATGCGGGTGGTACTGTGAGCGCGGGTAGTTCGCGGTGAGTGCGCGGACGGTGCGGTGCGGGTGCGCGCGGCGCGGCGGATACGGGTGCGCTTTCACGAGATCGGCAAAGCAATTCCAAAAGCCGAAAGCCGGTGCCTGCAGTGCAGCCGTCTTTCCCAACGTTCCCCGTGCTTCGCTGACGGCGCGCCGTCAGCGAAGCATCATATTAAGTCCCGCGATAACGACAAGAACGGCGAACACCGCCTTGAGAACGGCGGTGTTCAGCCTGTCCGTCAGGTATGCGCCGATAACGCCGCCGACGGCGGCGGGTACGGCAAGGACAAAAAACATCTCGCCGCTGAAATCTCCGCGTCCCGAGTAAGTAATTGCGGATACGGTGCACAGCGGCAGCACCGCGGCGACCACCGAGGCAAAATTGTCCCGCTCGCCTGCCTGCGTTTTGTCCGGATTTACCCTTGACAGCATCCAAAGCAGCAATATTCCGCCGCCCGCGCCGAGAAATCCGTTGACTAGCCCTGCGGCAGCCCCGGTCCCCAGCGCAAACAGCAGTACGCGCAGGCTTTTTCTGTCGGTTTTTATAAGCATATACATATCCCCCGCAAAAGGCCTGCGCCGTATCATTTCGCCGCTGCCTATATTTCGGCTAAACTCTTGAATTTCGGAGCCGATACTGATATAATTATAATGAATTTTTATCGTTAGCTGTAATTATTATGCCCGTCGGCGAAAGAATTATATTAAATTTTCCGGATACATCGGCAGACAGGCGGTCTGTATTTGACACCGACGGCGGAAAGGATATGTCACAATGGCTCAGAAGAAAAGCAGCGGCAAGGCGACGGCACGCAAAAAGTCCGCCGCGCCCGCAAGCAATAGACAAAACGGCAGAAAAGGCGCCGACATACAAAAAAACAGCGAGGACCGTGAGCGCCGCCGCGCGCTTTGGTCGCAGATAGTACCGTATATACTCATAGTTGCGGCAATATTTCTGGTCATATGCTTTTTCACAGGCAGCGGGGACGAGCCCGGCGTTGTGATGAAAGCCATATACAATCTGCTGACAGGCGTTTTCGGCGGAGCGGCGTTTGTAATTCCCGCTTTCCTTGTGTTTGCGGCAATCGCGCAGCTTCTTGACCGCGGCGCCGACATTATAGGTATGCGCACGGCGTTTGCCGTAACTTCCGCGGTGCTTGTATCCGTGCTTCTGGAGATAATTTCCCCCGTCGGCTCCTTTAAGGTCGGCGAAATGTATACACGCGGCTCGTCGCTTTCCGGCGGCGGAGTCGTGGGCGGTCTTATAGGCGAGGGCTTTCTGTTCTGCTTCAAAACAGCCGGCTCCTGCGTTATAGTCATATCCGCTCTTATACTTTCCGTTCTGCTTTGCGCGGGACTTACCCCGAAATATTTGTTTGTATATTTCTCATATAAAATAAAAGAGGCAAAGGCGCGCCGCGCCGAGGCTGCGGAGGACGCAGACGATGGCGACGGAAGACCGCGCCGCGGGCGCCGCGCGGCGGATAATTTCCGCGACCCCGACGATATCGGCACAGGTTTTACCGTTGACGAGACTACGGGAGAAGTATACGATGAGATAGCGCCCGAGGACGACTGCGCACCCGATACGAGCTCCGAGGTCTATATACCCGACAGCGGAAAGGGACGCAGACATCACTTTGATACGGATGTGCCGCTGGACGACGAATATCCCGATGAGACGGAAGCCAACGGCGAAGCTGAAGAAACCGAGGAAGAAAAGCGCGAGCGGCTGAACGGCGTCATATACGAAGAAGTTATGCGCCGCGCGAAGGAGACAAAAAGCCGCGCCGAGCTTGAAGCCGAAAAGGCGCTTTTCGCCGACGGCAACGCGGCGCAGGGCGCATACCCGCAGAGTGCGGCGGGAGACGCTTTGCTGGGTGCCGCAGATGCCGCGGCATCTGCCGACCCGGAGGGCGCGGAGCTTATCGACCGCATTGCGGACGCATATCTGGGAAAAGGCAGCGGAGAGTCGGGCGACGGTGCGCAGCCGCTCAGCGTGCAGCGTGAGAGCATAAGCGAGAGACCCGTGCGCGTGACGCAGGTGCCCATGGAGATCCCGAAGCCGGAATATAAATTCCCTCCTATCGATCTGCTTGCAGATGTGGGACCGCAGAAAAACGACAACATCCGCGAGGAGCTGCACGACAACGCCGCAAAGCTTGTAAACGTTCTTGCAAGCTTCAACGTGAAAACGCGCATAGTCGGCGTATCCCGCGGACCTACGATAACCCGATACGAGCTTTTGCCCGAGGCGGGCATCCGCGTGCGCTCAATTGCAAATCTTGTTGACGATATCGCCCTTAATCTTGCCACGGGCGGCGTGCGCATAGAGGCGCCAATACCCGGCAAGGCGGCAATAGGTATAGAGATTCCCAATAAAAATGCCGCTCAGGTATTGCTGCGCGAGGTCATAGAATCAAAGGAGTTCCAGTCAGAACGTTCGCCCATCTCCTTTGCGCTGGGCAAGGATATAGCCGGGCGCATAGTTTGCGCCAATCTTGAAAAGATGCCGCATCTGCTCATCGCCGGCGCAACGGGTTCGGGCAAAAGCGTTTGCATAAACGATATATTGCTGAGCATGGTATACAAAGCCTCGCCAAGCGATCTCCGGCTGGTACTTATAGATCCCAAGGTAGTTGAAATGCGCGTATATGCACCGCTGCCGCATCTAATGCTGCCCGTCGTGACAGATCCTAAGAAGGCCGCCGGCGCACTGAAATGGGCCGTGCTGCAAATGGAGCAGCGCTATCAGAACATGGCCAAGGTAAACGCACGCGACCTTGCACGCTATAATGCATTGGTGGAAGAAAGCGAGCGGCTTCCCAAGCTTGTTGTTGTGATAGACGAGTTAGCCGACCTTATGATGGTCGCGGCAAAAGATGTTGAGGATTCCATCTGCCGCATTGCGCAGCTTGGCCGCGCGGCAGGCGTGCATCTTATAGTTGCAACGCAAAGACCGTCTACGGACATCATAACGGG
>USKS01000209.1 GCA_900555345.1 uncultured Eubacteriales bacterium | reverse complement strand
GTTTCAAGCCACCCGCCGCGTACCGTTCCGAAGGCGCAGTCCGTTATCTGCAAAAGATTCGGTGCCTGGATGCCGTATTTTCCGTTGTACCAGCAGCAGTGCGCGTCCCAGTCGACCATGCGCTCAAGAAACGTTTCGAGCGATATCTCATTGTAGTATGTTACCGCAAGACGGCCGGTGGTCGCCGCGTCAAAGCTTGCGATAACAGCCTGATCTGCGGCGCTCAGTTGATGATCCTTTCTGAAACTGAGCAGGGTGCTCATCAGCTGCTGACGGTAGTTGTCCGGCATTCGGACTGCTTCGGCATCCTCTCTGCGCATTGGGCGCATGATGCGCGGTACTTCTTTGCCCTGCGGGTTCCAGCACAGGAATATCCTGCTTCCCGAAAACTCACGCACGCCCTGCTCGGAAGCAAGCCAGCGCAGCGCGTTGTGCGCTTTCTGCGAGGCGACATATCCGACTGTGGCGGCCTGCCGGTCCTCTGTAAATCTGCCGCGGTATGTAAATCCGCTTCTGTCATTGGCTGAGATGAGCTTTGCGTTTCCGTTTACCGGTATTATTCCTTTGGGATGCTGCAATGCCATCGGCGCGGGTTTGCCCTCGAGCATACATAAATCGCTCTCCCGTTCTGAAATCTGATCGCAGTAATAGGCTATAAAAGCCGAAAACAGGTCACGGTTATTCGTGCATGAGGGTTCTTCGCCGTCTATGCCGATAACGCGCCAGATGACGAACAGCTTTTCGTTGTATTCCCCTTTTTTGTCCTTGACGAGAACGCCGCTCTCTGTAAGATCCTCAATGACCGTACCGCCTTCGGCATATGCCAGAACGACAGGGAGAAACGGATGCGAGTATTCGGACTCTGCCCAGCTGCGCAGCGCGGTGATATACAGCTTGTGCTTCGTATCGTTTTTACATGAGACGTACTCTAAGTTGTCGCACAGAGGATGTGCCGCAGGTTTGCTGGTGCGTCCTCCGGACTCCTCCGTCACGGGGATAAGTATCTTCGGCTCGTCCTTGTCTACCGACCTTGCGGATATAAACCGCCCCTGCGCGTTCAGGGTGATCTCGATATCTGCCCTTGTCAGAGTGTGACCTATCGGTGCAAGCGGGTCATGCCCCTCGCTGTACACTCCGACGAGACCGGCGTTTGCGTCATATGTTTCTATCGCTTTCTGCAAAAGTCCCATTATGTCATCTCCCCGAATTCGCGAATTCCGGAGAAGTTGTGCATATCTTCTCCGAAAGGCTTTATTTCCATCGCTTTGACCGTTTTGCAAAGCGTGCATTTTTCCGGCGGCGGGAATGTGATAATACCGTTCTTCATTACGGGATTCCAGAAGCGAACGGTCATTTTGCCCGCGGTGTCCTCCGAGTATGCCTCATCCGCGTATGTGATGCCGTGGTACATCAGCCCGAAAGAGAGCTCCGGTGTTTCGTCGTACGCTCCCTTTCCTTCACCGAAAACGCACGGCTCTACATATCCCTGACATTCCCGCGCACCGAGGAAAATATCGCGGCGCCCGCCCTTTCGTATCATTTTCTTTGCGATCTCGTGGTGCTTGTTCTCGTTTCGGTCGGGGGCAAGCTCGGGTCTGTTTTCGTTCCACTCGAAATGAGCGCGCACCTGATAGCGGCAGTTTTTCAGATATGTGTAGTAGCTGAGATCGTTGCCGCCGTGGTATTTGACGGGACGCACTCCTTTTGTCTCCGTCTGAATGGGATCCATGATCCTGACCGCGTCGATCACCCAGACGATGGTCGGCTTCCAGTAGATCGAATGCATGATGCCCTTCAGTGCTTCGTATGTCGGCACCTGGTAGGAGCATTTCTCTCCGCCGACGCGCATGACGGGATCTGAAAACAGTGCGTAGTCTCCGCTGACCTGAAACTCCACAATGTTATCGTATTTTGTGTTTTTCACTTATTTTTACACCTCCGTAAAACTTAGGTTTTCATCGTTTTCCGTAAGACCGAGCGTGTCGTCGTAATATCCGTCCGCGAGGACCAGCACGCACCCGTCACAGACGGGTATCAGCGCGTGCCTGCGCTCGAGCCTCTCTCTTTGATACCGATATATCCCGACAGTGTAGCTGCCTGCCTCCTTCAGCACTTTCGCGCGGTATGATATATCCCTAAGGCATCTGTCTGCGCACAGCTCTTCGATAAGCTCTCTGCCTTTGCCGTACGGCACCAGAATGTCGGTGGTATCTTCGTCAAAAACGGAGAAATACTGCCCCGCTGTCCTTGACGCCTGCCGCAGGAAGAAAGAATCGATACCGTCGCACTTTGCGTCGGCATATTTTTTGTTTGCTCCCATCAGATCGAACAGGGTAGTGCCTTCATTGGAGATATAGCAGTCCTGCTCCTCTTTTGCCATGCTGCGATACAGCGCGCGGTAGTAGTATCTGATAGCCTTGTCGGATGAAAGGTCGGCGTCAAAGGCGTCGGGCGCTCTTTCGAAAGCGTCCGTGAGTTCAAGCGTCGCGTTCTTTCCCCGACGGATGTCCCGCAGCATACCGAGCTTTTCATCGGAGCAGTTCACGGCATACACCGGACGCAGGCCGTTCGCTTCTCCGCTTCGGTTGCACCGTCCCGCGGCCTGAACGATACTGTCCATTCCCGCGGCAAGCCTCAGCACCGAGCCAAAGGAAATGTCAACGCCTGCTTCAACGACTTGAGTGGCAATGCAGATCACCTTTTCGCCCTTTGCGAGTGCTTTCTGCAGTTCGCAGAGCACGTCGCGCCTGTGCTGCATACACATTGCGGCGGATAGATGAAAACTTCTGTGCCCAAACGACTGAGTATTTTCCAAAAGATACGCCGCCTCGGATTTCTTGTTGCATATGACAAGCAGGCTGTCCGCCTCGTCTGCTGCCGACAGTATAAGCTCCGGCAGCTCGTCCAGACGGCGGCTCGGCAAGACTTGAAGCTTTGTTCTTCGGAACGCACTCAGTATCTCATCGTTTTGCGGCACGATCTCCTCGGGTCTGTTTCGCAGAGGATGCTCGGCACCCTCGAATTCGGGCTGCGTTGCTGAGCAAAGCACCACGGTCGCGCCGCACTGCTCGCTGAGAAACTCGATCGCGAGATTAAAAAGCGTCAAAAGCTTCAGCGGTACGGTCTGAACCTCGTCTAATACGATCACGCTGCCGCACAGCGCCTGAAAGCGGCGGACGGAAGTTGTCCTGCCGTCAAACAGAGTGTTGAGAAACTGTACCAGCGTCGTAATGATGACAGGAGAATCCCAGCTCTCCGCGAGCAGCTCGCGGCGATCAAGCTCGTCACGAGAATTATCCGTCTGCACCGCGTTGGAATGGTGCTCCAGTATAAGGCTGTCGTCGCCGACGAACTCGCGGATGACCCGCGCGTTCTGCTCAAGGATGGACAGCAGGGGAGATACAAATATAAGCCGTCTTTTGTTATAC
>USKS01000208.1 GCA_900555345.1 uncultured Eubacteriales bacterium | reverse complement strand
GGGATGTGTGAAGGGGCTACTTACGGAAAAGTAGTCCCTTCACGTCTTTCTCACTTACGTTCGGCAAGCTGACCACAAAGCTTGAAATGCTTTGATAAAAACTAAAGTCCTGCAGTTTCAGAACTTCGGTTGGGAGACAAGCGGGTACGGGTGCGGGGACGCGGTAGGCGCGGACAGAGAGCAGACGCGTGGGCGAGTGGGTGCAAGCACGATGCGGCGGGTGAACGGCGGGACGAGGGACGGTGGGTGCGGCGCGCGAAGGATGGATGGCGCGGGCGATGTGTGCGCAGCGGGTTCGGGCTGCGCGCGGCGGGTGCGGATGGACGGTACAGATGCGCGGTGTGCGGCGGGTGCGGACGGACGGCGGATGCGGGACGAACGGCAGCCTCGTTTTTCGTGTCTGCACAGACACTTGTATCAGTTTTCTGAAAGGTTTCGTGGCGGAAAGACCCGTTTCGTTTGAGACTTGCGGAGCCTCATCTGAACCTTGCGTTGTTTCTGTGCCGGCGCATATATGCCGAGCCCAACACATACGCTATCGCCAGCACGATCGCCGCTATCAGCGCTCCTATAAAACCGCGGCTTTTTGTAAACTGCCGTATTTTGTACAGCGCGTACAGAAGATCGCTGCGGCTTATGTCCGCCGTTGTTATAAGCTCCGCCTTGCCTATAAGGTCACCCTTATACAGCGCAAACACGTACCCGACGGACTCCCCTTTTTCGATCGGCGCCTGCAGCTCGTTGCTGTTTGTGCTCCATGTAAGGGAGATATCCGTATCAATGTCCGTATCTTTGGGCAGGTATATCCTAAGAGAGTCTTTTGAAACGAGGGTTACGTAATCTATTCCGGTCGCAAGCGTTACGGGCAGCTCGCATATGGTCTGCTCGGGGGAGAGCACGTCCACATAGATGTAAGAGTCAAACGCCCAGTCCAAAAGTTTTTTGGCATTGACGTATGAGTAAACGGTATCGTTAACGCTTTGCGCGTCCATTACGACGGCGAGATACGTAAGCGTATTTCCGCCCACGTCGCCGCTTGCCGTGGTGACGACGCAGTAGCCTGCCTCGTATGTGCTGCCCGCGTTCATGCCGCGCGCTTTATCGTAGTAGTAGCTGTCCTCGTAGTACAGCGACAGCAGGCAGTTACGGTTGTAGATCGTGTATGCCTTGCGCATATTTGTGGCTTCCATTGTCCATTTCAGCGCGCTTGCGTAGTTCATGAACGACGGCACGTTTTTGTAGGCGTACAGCGCGATATTGCAGGTGTCCTTTGCCGTTGTGGTCATTTTATCGTCATGCATTCCTGTGGGATTTTTGTATTTGGTTGCGCTTGCGCCGATCTCCGCAGCTTTGACATTCATAAGCTGCAGAAAATTGTCGACACTTCCAGACACAGTATATGCCAGCGCATATGCGGCGTCGTTTGCGCCGTTCACAAGCAGCGCGCCGATGAGATCGTTGATCTTGACCTCCTCGCCGACCTGAAGCTTTATGTTGTTTCCGGACACCTCAGACAGCATATCGCGGGTTATGGTCACCTTTTCGTCAAGCCTGTCCGCCAGAGATTCAAGTGCGATTATGCCGACCATTATCTTGACGGTCGATGCAGGAAAAACACTGTCTGTGGATTTGTATTCGTATATTGCCTGCGAGTTTTCGATATTGTAAAGATAAGCGGACGCCGCGTTTGATATTTCCGGGTCTTCAAGCGCAGAGGTGCCGAGGGTGAATACGGCGGCGCAGCCGAAAAGGGTAACTGCCGCAAGCAGCAGGGATATTATTTTTTTGCGCATACGGTTTTGTCCTTTCGTCGGTATCAGCCGCCGTACATGGCATAGAAATAGTCCTTTGCGGCGCGGGCATCGCGGAGTATCTGCTCCCGCAGCTCTTCTACCGAATCAAATCGCTTTTCGTCGCGGATAAGGATATAGAAAGCCACTTTGATTTCTTTGCCGTACAGCATACCGCTGTAATCTATAATGTGCGTTTCGCAGTTGATTTTGTTTCCGTCGGAAACGGTGGGGCGTGTGCCGATGTTCGCAACGCCGAGAAAAAGGTCGTCGCCCACCGTCACCGTGCAGGCGTATATGCCGTGCTTCGGGATAATATGCCCCGGGGGAAAATTCTGGTTTATGGTGGGTATGCCTATAGTTCTGCCAAGCTGCTTTCCGTGCACGACGGGAAAGCATATGGTAAACGGATGCCCCGAGAGATCGTACGCGCCGTCCATATCGCCGTCTATAAGCAGTTCGCGTATCTTTGATGACGATATTATATGCCCTTTTTTCGTAACGGGGCTGAGGACGGTGCAGGGAATACTGTGCTTTGCGAGAAGCGAGGAAAGCTGGGGCGCGTCTCCCATGCCGCCGCAGCCGAAACGGAAGTTGAAGCCGCATATTATACTCGCGGCTTTCATGCGGCGGATAAGATAGTTTTCGACAAAATCCGCGCTTTTCATATCGCGCACCCGCTCGAAATCCTCAAAAACGGCATAGTCAAGGCCGTAGTCGGCAAACAGCTCAAGCTTTGTGCGCATATCCGTAATGTACGGCACTGCCGACAGGGGCTTTGCAAGGGTAGTGAACGTCCATGCCGCGCATGCCTTTGCGCGCCCCGCTCGGACATCCGCGCGGGCAGCCTCAAACAGCTTCTGATGGCCGCGGTGTACCCCGTCGAAATTGCCAAGCGCCAGCGCGCAGCCCTCGGGCAGTGCGTCCGTCTCTTTGCATTCGGGGAGCTTATATACTTTCAAGGTAAAACTCCTTTTGCTTTTGAAAAAAGACCGCAGTTAAAAATCGGCTCGCCTCCGCCGCGAACATTGGATGCGGCGGGGCGCCGTTTTTATTCTTCAGTCAAGTCCCAGATAGGTTTTTACAAGCGCGCCCATAAGCTCGTCTCTGTCAATGCGGCAGATAAGCGCGCGGGCGCTTTTGTGGTTGGTGATGTATGTGGGGTCCTCGGAGAGGATGTAGCCCACAAGCTGATTTATGGGGTCGTAGCCTTTCTCTCTGAGCGCCTGATATACGGCGGTGAGAATGTTCTTCATCTCCTGATCCCTGTCTTCGTGCAGAGAGAAGGTCTGTGTTTTTGCGTGAGGCTGTTCGCTCATTTTTCTTGCTCCTTTCGCTTTTCAAGGCTTTCATCCGGATTTTTTGAAATTTCGGATATATCGTAAGGTGTTGTCTGGTATACAAAGTAGTTCAGCCAGTTGGAGAACAGCAGGTTCGCGCTGGAACGCCAGGTGCTGGCCGGTTCTCTGGTATCATCGTCCTGTGGAAAATAGTGCTTCGGCAGCTGGATGGCAAGTCCCTCGTTCTTATCGCGCAGATATTCGTCGCGCAGGGTGTTCGTATCGTATTCGGAATGCCCGGTGATAAAGATCTGTCTTCCGCTGTCCGTTGAAATGGCGTAGATGCCGGCTTCTTCGCTT
>USKS01000207.1 GCA_900555345.1 uncultured Eubacteriales bacterium | reverse complement strand
CTTATTTGAATAACCAAGAAAACTTCGACCGTGGTGCTGATCGTCATATTTGCAGAAACTGCGGCTACGAAAATGATACCACTTTGGATAATGTTAAGGGTATCTGCTCTGACTGCGGAAAGGTTATTGCAGACCAAGAAGCAACGCTATGCCCAGAATGTAAGCAGAGACGTGAGCAGAAGGCAAAAGAGTGTCTTGCGAAAGCAGGAAAGGTTGTAGGCGTTGTTACCGCGGTAGCGGGAGCAGCCGCATACTTGGCATCACAAATCAGCAGCGATGACTCAACAGAAGATGATACAGATGGAGTTTCCCTTAAAAAGGACTGACTGAGATCTGCAAGCGAGGATGAACTCCGAGCAAGAAAAAAGAAATCACTGACAGCACGGATTGGCGTTCTGGGTCCATTTTAGATGGGGATTTTGACGAGGAAATCGAAGCACTGGACGCTATCGATGAAGAAATTAATCAAAGGGCTTGGGATCAGTATAATAGCGAAGACCACTCTAATGAAAGTTACGGAGTTCATCGTGAACACGGTTGGTATTTGCCCAACGACGATTAAAAGTAATGTGTTTATGCAATTCTTTTCGCTGGTACAAAACAGAAAGTCAAAATGCCAGAATGACATTTTTAGGTGTTAGCCCGTGAGAGTTCAACTAATTCTGTGTAAACTCTAAAAGTGAGCGTTGCACATTTTAACGAAAGTCACACTTTTTAACGATTTGTCCGCAAGATGTGCATTTGGTATCAAAATAGGTCTTTACTTTCACGCCAAAAGACCTATCGGAATTTCCGATGGGTCTTTTATTTTACAAAAAACAGGGATAATTCTTGTTTTTATCGGTAAAAAGGGAGCCTGAACGCGGTTTTCATGCGCGCAGGCTTCTTTTCCGTTAGAATTTAGATATTCAGTGTTTTTGCGATGACAGTGAGCAGCTCACGGGTGTGGTCAGCGCTGTGCTCCCAGTACATGATGCCGAGCATGCCCTTTTCCTTGACGTACTCGCACTTGCGGCGGATGGCTTCGGGGGACTCGAAGCTGATGAATGTTTCGCCGTTCCAGAGATATGTGGCTTCAGCGTCCTCGTCCCAATATTCCGTGTAGTTATGCTCGCGGCGGAACTCCTCGGTGAGACCGTCGTAGTTCGGGCCGTACATACCGGCGCTGGCTTCCTGCAGGAGGCCGTTGTTGACGTTTGCGGCGCCCGTGTAATGGCGGCAGTAGAATGCTGCGCCGACGACGAGCTTATTGTACGGCACACCAGCGTTGTGGAACAGCTCGACGATGTAGCGCGTGTTCGTGTTGCTCGTATCGCCGCGGCTGGCACTGAGGGAGGCGTGGTGGCCGGCCTGATGCGTGAAGCCGTTGCGCATGTCGTAGGTCATGAGCTGCACGTAATCGACAATCTCGGCGACCTTGTCCATTTCGGTGTTTTCCGGGAAATAATCACCTGCGCCGACAGCGGTGGAGACGATGCGGTTCATGCCAAGGGCGTCGCGCAGAGCTTGCAGGAGCTTTGTGTAATTCTGTTTATCGCTCGAGTCACAGTCAATCTCGGCTTGGTCGCTGCACGGGTATTCCCAGTCGATATCGATGCCATCGAGGTGATACTCCTCCACGGCTTTGCGGCAGGACTCCGCAAATGCGCGGCGGCCTTCTTCGGTACGGGACATGAGGGAGAAGCCGCCCGCGCCCCAGCCACCGACGGAAAGCACCACGCGCAGAGCGGGGTTCCAATCGCGGAACTGCGGGATGAGATCGAGATGTGTCATCTGGTGCAGATCCAAAAGGCCGTTTTCGCTGATGAGACCGAACGCAAGGTTCATGTGGGTGAGCTTCTGCACGTCTTCACGTGTAACTTCCGGCAAACCATCGTTGACGGCGTAGCCGATCGAATAATACTTCATGAAAATTCCTCCGAAAAATTGATAGGAAAACGATTTTCCTTTTTAATTATACCACTTTTCTTTCGTAGTAGATAGTAGTAAAATAAAGAAAAGCGAGGAAACTTTATGAAATATGATTACAACGCATTGATGAAAGAAATCTACGAAGAAGTGCGTGCGCTGGGTATCCCGGTCTCGGGCAACATCGAGCCGGAGGTACAGATCAACACACGCGCAAAAAAGCGCTACGGTCGCTGTATGCGATTACATGGCGAAAAATATGAATATCGAATCGAGGTCTCAGCGTATTTGGAGGACAAGGACGAGAATTGTGTGCGCAGCGTTTTGGCGCATGAGCTTTTGCACACGTGCCCGCGCTGCATGAATCACAAGCTCCTTTGGAAGACATACGCAGGTAAGATGAACAACGCGTATAGCTACTGCATTACGGCAACGACGAAGGAAGCACTTGTGGAGTACGAGGAGAAACCGGTGAAATATATGCTGCAATGTACAAAATGCAAAAGGCAGTTTCCGCGCATGAAACTCACGGCAGTGGTGCAGCACCCGGAGCGGTACCATTGCGGCTGCGGCGGCAAGATCATTCGTCTGTTCTGATGACGATTCAAGTAAATTAAAAGAAACCCGCATTCTGTACCGTTAAAGGCACAGAGTGCGGGTTTTGCAAATCAATGGGGGATAGCAAAAGGGAGACCTTCTGACGAAAATCTCCCTTGTACGCTGATATTAGATCTGCACGATCAGTCGCTGCTGAAGGGCAGGAGAGCGAGGTGACGAGCACGCTTGATAGCGACTGTCAGGCCACGCTGATGATGTGCACAAGTTCCCGTAACTCTTCTGGGGAGGATCTTGCCTCTTTCAGAAATAAAACGGCGAAGCTTGGCAACATCCTTGTAATCGATGTAATCCGCTTTGTCAACGCAGAAGCTGCATACTTTTCTGCGGCCCTTGCGACCACCGCGGCGATTATCTCTCTCCGGTCTGTCTGCCATTGCGAAAGCCTCCTTATCTTAGTCGTTGTTGGATCATCAGAACGGCAGGTCGTCGTCGCCGGATACCTCTTCAAATTTAGCGGTATCGGCTGCGCCCGCAGAAAATGCGGGAGCCTGATAATCGTCGGCTCTGGGTGCGGAATCGCTCTTTCTTTCAACGAAGCTTGCTTCTTCGGCAACAACTTCCGTTATATAACGTTTTGTGCCGTCCTGAGCGGTGTAGTTTCTTGTCTGAAGCGAGCCGCAGATACATATGGCGTTGCCTTTTTTGAAGTATTTGGCTATGAATTCCGCAGTCGATCTCCATGCGACTATGTTGATAAAATCGCTCTGGGGCTGTTCGCCCTGACGCTGAAATCTTCTTGTAACGCCGATTGAGAACGAAGTGACACTTACACCCGTAGGAGTCTGTTTAAGCTCCGGGTCCGCTGTCAGATGACCTATCAGTATAACCTTATTAAGACTTGCCATATTAACCTCCGATTAAAGTTTGATTGTGAGATAACGCATTATACCTTCCGTGATGTTGAATACACGGCTGAGCTC
>USKS01000206.1 GCA_900555345.1 uncultured Eubacteriales bacterium | reverse complement strand
GTATTTGGGGTTGTTCGCCAGCGCGCGCGCCAGTGCGACCCGCTGCTGCTCTCCGCCGGAGAGCTCACGGGGGAATCGTGTCATTTTATCCGCAAGGTTCACCGTTGAAAGTATTGCGGGCACGCGGCGCTTTATCATGGAGCGGGGAGTGCCTATTACCTGCATGGCGAACGCCACGTTTTCGTATACGGTCTTGTTGGGGAACAGGCGGAAATCCTGGAATACCACTCCGAGCTCGCGTCTGTAATACGGGATCTCGCGGTTCTTGATCCGTGACAGGTTGTAGTCACCGACGATTATTGCGCCGGAAGAGGCTGCCTCCTCTCGGAGCAGAAGCTTCATCATTGTGGTCTTTCCCGCGCCGGAATGACCTACGATGAATACGAATTCCCCGTCGTCTATATGAAGATTCACACCGTCCAGCGCTACAGTGCCGTTAGGATAGAACTTCTTCACATTTCTGAAATCTATCATAGAAATTCAAGCCTTTCGTAGAATGGAGACACGCGTCAATATTTTGCGGGCTTTGTTGACAGGTATCTCTTTACCATAAGCGCCACTTTGAAGGTGATGGCGTGGTCGAATTCTCTAAGGTCGAGACCCGTAAGCTTGCGGATCTTTTCAAGTCTGTATACAAGGGTGTTTCTGTGTACGAACAGCTTTCTGGAGGTTTCGGAAACGTTCAGGTTGTTTTCAAAGAAGCACTGGATGGTGAGAAGAGTCTCGCGGTCCAGATTGTCAAGGCTGCCGTCCTTGAAAACTTCCTGCAGAAACATTTCGCAAAGCGTTGTGGGAAGCTGATATATAAGTCTGCCGATGCCGAGGTTCTCGTAGGAGATGATGTTCTTTTCGGTGTCGAACACTTTTCCGACCTCGAGAGCGACCTGTGCCTCTTTGTAGGAACGGGCGAGATCCTTTATGCTGTCAACAACGGTACCGATACCGATGGTGACCTTCGCGAAGAACTCCGCGTTGAGCGTGTCGGCGATGGATTTCGCCAGCTTTTCGATCTTCTTTGTGTCGGCGCCGGCTCCCAGCTCTTTTACGAGCACGATGTCATGCTCGCCGACGTTTACCACGTAGTCCTTGGACTTGTCGGGAAAGATGTTCTGAACCGCGTCAAAGGGCAGCACGTCCGTCTTGTTGAGGAACTTTATGAGAAATACGACTCTTGCCTCGTCGGTGTTGAAATGCAGCTCTTTGCTCTTTATATAAATATCGCTGGGCAGAATGTTGTCCAGAATGATATTCTTTATGAAAGAATTGCGGTCGTATTTTTCGTCGTAAAGGTTTTTGATGTTGGAAAGGGAGATGGCAAGAATGGAAGCCAGCTTGTCCGCCATTTTGTCTTCGCCCTCAACGAATACGGAGTATTCGCTTTTTGCGCCCTGACCGATGGGACGGTATGTGTATCCGCCGATGCAGACGGCGCCGCCGGAATATGCCATTTCGTCGCGCGCGTCCTGACGGGTCTCTCCGATCTTTACAAGTTCGCTGCACGCAATTACCGTGCCTGTTTCGTCGATAACGCCCAGTGTGCGGTCAACTGTGTCCGTCATCTGATGTATTATACCCTGGAACAAACGGTTAGCCATGGTATGCCTCCTTGAAATTATGTTTATTTTTATAGTGTGCGTTGTGTAACCTGTACTATATTTTACAACACAATTTGTCCATTTTCAATAGGTATTTTGCATTTTTTCATAAATTTCGCCGCAAAAATTGTAAATAATCATTTGTTCTGACAAGAATTGCGGCGCCGACGGGCGCTGCCGCCGGCCGGCGTTTTCGGCGCGGACGTATCCCGACTTACATTTCAAAGGCAAGGGAGAGACACGCAAGCACGAATGACGACGCGGTCTCGGTGCGCAGTATTCTGCTGCCGAGACTTATGTTTTTCATGCCGCATTCCGCCGCGCGGTCTGCCTCCTTAGCGGAAAAGCCGCCCTCGCTGCCTATCATGACGGATACGCTGCCCGGTGCGCCGTCCGCTTTTTTTATAATTGACGCAAGGCTTTCGGTGTGCTCGTTTTCGTAGCAGAACAGCGGCATATCGGCAGACGATGCGTCGCGCACGGCTTCGTCAAAACTCATAAGGGGAGCGACAGCGGGCACTTCTCCTCTGCCGCACTGCTTTGCCGCCTCTTCCGCGATGCGCTGCCATCGGGGAAGCTTTTTCTCCGCGTCCCGCGGGCTCAGGCGTACGACGCAGCGCTCGGAAATAAACGGAACTATGCGCGCCGCCCCGCACTCCACGCTCTTCTGTATGACCGTATCGAATTTGTCGCCTTTAACAAGCGCCTGGTATACTGCGGCGCGGTACGGCGGCTCTGTTTTGCTGCGGCTCTCCGACTCGATACCGAGAACGACTGCATCCCCAACGGATTCAACGCGGCAGAGATACTCACGGCAGCATCCGTCGCAGACGGTCACATTTTCGCCGGGCTTCATGCGCAGACTTTTCGTTATATGAAGAGCGTCATCGCCCGTAATGAGCACCGTGCGGCTGCCGTCGCCGCGGATGCCTATCTGAGAGGGCGAAATAAAAAATCGGGGCATATGTTGTCCTTTCGCTTCTGTACATTATATTTATAGTCATGTATCACTCGGCTTATTATACAGTGTTTCTCTGTATTTGTCAAATTTCAGCCTTTTTCGCCCGCTGCGGCATGCGTCCGCAGAAAAGGTCGGCGCGGGGCGGATCTTTGACGTCCGTGCGTCGGCGCGTCGCAGAGCTATTTCGGTTGTGAACGCCGGTAGGCGGTATCGGCTTTTGTCTGACCGCGGCGAGAACGGACGGCTGAGAAATCTGCCCGCCGGCGGCGAGAACGGACGGCTGAGAAATCTGTCTGCCCGCGGCGAGGGTGGACTGCCGAGAGCCTTGCCCGCCCGCGGCGAGAACGGACGGCTGAGAAATCTGCCCGCCCGCGGCAAGGACGGATGACTTAGAACTCTGCCCGCCGGCGGAAGACTGCCGGGTCCTGCTGTCTGCCGCGGTGCGCCGCGGCACTCCGACTGTAGGCGGCACACTGCCGGACATTTCCGCGCGGCACTCGCGGGATGTATACAGCCGTCCCGCACCCGCTGCCGCAAGGCAGGTGATATTTATAAGCGTCATAACGGAGACAACAAGATCGGCGCCCTGCCACATCACCGTGTCCGGCATGACTGTCCCCCATATGCACGCGGCGCAGGACAGCATGAGATATATGTGCTGCGCCCGCCGTCCGCCGCCGAGATAGCCGAGCGCCACCTTGCCGTACGCGCCCTGACATATGACCGTCGCAAAGGCGAAAAGTATGACTGACGCGCCTACTGCGTACCCTGCCCAGCCGCCCGCAAGGGACGAATATGCGTACAGAACGAGAGGTATGGAGTCAAGCCCGCTGCCGACTCCGTCGGAGAGGAGAATGACAAACGCGGTCATGGTGCAGAGCACGACGGTGTCGC
>USKS01000205.1 GCA_900555345.1 uncultured Eubacteriales bacterium | reverse complement strand
TTTGCCATTTTGAATATCGCTTCGCTGTCTTTTCCGCCGCCCTCGATTATGATACCGGGCCCGCGGAACTGCGGCACCTCGCCGTCCGTGCATACAACGGTAAACGTCGCGTCGCTGTCCGTGACCGTAAAGCGGCGGGACAAAAGGAGGCATATCATTTCCCTCATAACGGGGCTCGTGCATATGACGCGAACCGGAGGCTTTACTCTCTCTCCGTCATTAAATGCAATATTATCCATACATATATAATAACCAAACCGTCGTACTTTGTCAATGATTTTGCCGGGGGATATGTATGATTTTTCTTTGTATTCTGCTTGCGGCGTCGTCTTTTCTGAACGGTGCGACCGACGCGGCGAACACTGTGACTGGCGCAGTCTGCTCCGGAATACTGAAGCCGACCTCGGCATGCGCCCTTGCCGCGGCAATGGAGGCTTTGGGAAATGCTTTGTCATGCACTCTGTATCCGTCGGTGGCAATGCTTATTTCCGACATGGCGGATCTCCCGCAGGGGTTCGGCGACAGAGAGGGGGTATGCATTGCGGCGCTTTGCGCCGTTGCCGTCTGGTCGGCGGCGGCATGGGCGGCGGGGCTGCCCACAAGTGAGGGACACGGACTTATGGCGGCGCTTGCGGGCTGCGCTGTGCAGGCGGGCGGCACGGTCAGCCTCCGCGCCGCCGCAGCTGTGTTTATCGGACTTGCAATGTCCGTTCTCGGCGGCTCGCTCTCCCTTGCTGCGGTGAAGATTTTTTCGCGCTTTGCACAAAGTCTGGGGCCTCAGAAAAAATTCTGCATAGCCTCACTTTGCGCCTCCGCTTTTCTGCACGGCGCACAGGACGGGCAGAAGTTTGTGTCCGTCGGCATCACGGCAGGATTTCTGTCAAAGGGAGCCTCCGTTTTGCTGTGCGCTGTTGCAATGGCACTGGGTACGCTTTGCGGAGGGGGCAGGATCGTCAGAAGGATGGGCATTGAAATGACGCATACCGATCTTTACACCTCCTGCTGTGCCGATGCCGCAAGCGCCGTCACCCTTGCGGTGCTCACGTTTTTCGGCATACCTGTCAGCACAACGCACATGCGTATGTCGTCTCTCGCGTTTGCCGCAGCGGGCAGCGGCAAAAAGCTTGACAAACGTGTGCTTCTCTCGCTGTGCCTTGCGTGGGTGACCACTTTCCCCGCCTGCTACTATTTGGCAAAATTTCTCTATACAGCGCTGAAATACCTGCTTAATTGTGCATAGTGTACAAAAACGGACTGAGTAATTCTACAAAAGGCTTGCGGAATGCTATTGCAAACTGCACTAAAGCGTAGTATAATAATTACAATATATTGGCTAATATGCCAAAGGCAAGATTTACATAAAGGAGCAAGACTACAATGGCTGATATCACCACCAAAAACCTAAGAAACGTATGCCTGCTGGGACACGGCGGCAGCGGTAAGACGTCACTTGCAGAGGCTATGCTCTTCTGCGCGGGCGAGATCGACAGAATGGGCAAGGTCGGCGACGGCAACACCGTTACCGATTTCGATCCGGAAGAGGTCGCAAGACACTATTCCGTTTCTCTTGCCGCTGCAAACATCTACTATCACGATACAAAGATCAATATACTGGATACTCCCGGTTACCCCGATTTCGTGGGCGAGGAGCTCCAGGGCATAAGAGCGGCTGACGCTGCCGTTATCATGGTCGACGGCAAGGGCGGCGCCGAGGTCGGCACCGAGCTTGCATGGGAATATTGCGACAGACAGGGGCTTCCCCGCGTGTTCTTCGTAAACAAGTGCGACGATCCCGAGTCGAACTTTGACAGAGTTCTTACGCAGCTTAAAGATAAATTCGGTATAAGAGTCTGCCCCGCGATGGTCCCCGTTGACCATAAGGGCAAAAAGACGTTTATAAGCCTTGCGGAGCGCATGGCATATACATTCGACGAGAGAGGCAAGCGCAGCGAGGATCCTATGGACGACGAGCTTCGCTCGGTCGTTGATAAATATACTCAGCAGTTCAACGAGGCTATCGCCGAGACCAGCGACGAGCTTATGGAGAAGTTCTTCAACGAAGAAGAGATCACCCGCGAAGAGGCCGTAAACGCGCTTCACGAGGGTATAATCGTCGGCTCCATCGTTCCCGTGTACTGCGGCTCCGTTACAAAGCTGTGGGGCGTGAGAACGCTTATGACCGCTATCGCGGACTCCTTCCCCAGAATGACGGCGAAGAAGTACGAGACAGTTATTGCTGACGGCGAAGAAAAGCCTTACGAGATAAAAACGGACGGCGACTGCTCAATATTCGTGTTCAAATCCATGGCTGACCAGTTCGGTAAGATGTCCATGTTCAAGGTCATGAGCGGCACGCTGAAAAAGGATACCGTTCTTACAAACTCCCGTACGGGCGGCACGGAAAAGGCAGCTCATATCTACACGCTGAAGGGCAAAAAGCAGACCGAGGTCGACAGCCTTTGCTGCGGCGATATAGGCGTTACCGCAAAGCTTGCAAACACCAATACAAACGATACGCTTTCTGCGGATCCCAATGCAAAACCCTACAAGAAGATAGTATATCCTGAATCCTTCTATCAGAGAGCGATAGTATCAAAGGGTAAGGGCGAAGAAGACAAGATCGCTCAGGGTATTGCAAGACTTATAGAAGAAGATCCTTCTATCAAGTATGAAAACAACGCCGAAACAAAGCAGATGCTCGTTTCGGGACAGGGCGACATACACATTGACGTAATCGTTTCAAAGCTTAAATCACGTTTCGGCGTAACGGTTGACCTCGAACAGCCGAAGGTCGCATACAGAGAAACGATCAGAGGTCGCAGCGACGTTCAGGGCAAGCACAAGAAACAGTCCGGCGGTCACGGTCAGTACGGTGACGTTCACATCCGTTTCTCTCCCGGTGAAACAGAAGGTCTTACCTTTGAAGTATCCGTTGTCGGCGGTACGGTACCGAAGAACTTCAACCCCGCAGTTGAAAAGGGACTTCTTGAATCAATGCAGAAGGGCGTTCTTGCAGGTTACCCTGTTGTTTACCTGAAAGCCGATCTTTACGACGGTTCTTATCACCCCGTTGACTCTTCGGAAATGGCGTTCAAGATAGCAGCTTCCCTTGCATACAAGGAAGGTCTTATGAAAGCCAACCCCGTTCTTCTTGAGCCTGTTGCAAACGTTAAGGTTTATGCGCCTTCCGATATGATAGGTGATATAATGTCCGCATTTACAAAGCGTCGCGGCAGAGTTCTCGGAATGACTCCTACCGAAAGAAAAGGCGAGCAGATGCTTGAAGCCGAAGCTCCGATAGCCGAAATGTCCGACTTTGCAATTCAGCTCCGCGCTATTACTCAGGGCAGAGGAACTTATACAATGAAGTTTGAACGCTATGAGGATGTTCCTCAGATGGTTGCCGACAAGATA
The DNA here is from genome assembly GCA_900555345.1 of uncultured Eubacteriales bacterium. The sequence continues at coordinate 50 of USKS01000205.1, read as the reverse complement.
ATTGCCGAAGCAAAAGCAAACGCAGAAGAATAAAGAACAGTTGTATGGTG
>USKS01000204.1 GCA_900555345.1 uncultured Eubacteriales bacterium | reverse complement strand
GCAGCAGCTACTGTGGCACTTGCCTGCGGCGCGTCGCCGGGCTGATAATCAAATTTTGCATTTTCAATAGTCGCCGCAGTGATTGCGGTCGGTGCGGTTGTAGGCGTCCATTTGGCTTTCAGGGTAATATTAGCGGCGACATTTGAATCAAATGTATACTGCATATCTCCAAGAAACCACCCTGCAAAATCATAACCGTTCTTTTTCGGATCGGCAGGCTTTATTGCCGGAGCATTCCGCAGCTTCTGCTCGGACACGGCACTGCCGCCGTCAGAATCAAAAGTTACGGTGAATTCATCAAAGGAATACGGGAATACACCGCAATCTTCAAAGGTACCGCCGGTCATAGTGACCACAGCCTTATTGTTGCTGCCGTATATTGCCTTGCCAAGTCCGCCAAGGTCAACATCGCAGCTTTTTATAGTGCCGCCGGTCATGGTGAATCGGCCATCTTGATAAATATTTACCGCACCGCCGTTGGCACCGGCAGAGCAATTCTGAATGAGGCCGCCGTTCAGCTCAAAGGTGCCGCTCTGCTTAATAAATACCGCGCCGCCGTCATCGTCGGCTCTGCAGCCGGCGATGGTGCCGCCGTTCATAATGAAAGTGCAGCCGCTGCCAATGTCCACCCCTCCGGCGTCATCATCGGCCTTGCAGTCCATAATGGCGCCGCCGTTCATAATGAACTTGCCATACTTGATCGGCGTTTCCGTTACACCGGTGTTGGAAACATCCACTGCGCCGCCGTCACCGTCGGTCTTGCAGTTCACGATACTGCCGCTCTCCAGGATCATCGTGCCGCCCCTAACATTAAATCCGCAGTTTTTGTTCTGCCCATCGATCTTGCCGCCGGTGCTGCTGTCCTTTATTGTCAGATTTCCGCTGCTGCTCACGCGAAAGATGTCCTCACCCGTCGAGCTGCAGCTCAGGGTATATCCGTTAAGATCAAGAGTTACAGTGCGCTCCACATCAAGCTCTTCGGCGGTCTCAATGTTTCCGCCCAACTTGATTTCCGAACAGTCCGCATTTTCAAGTGCCGACTTCAGTTCAGCTTCATTGCTGACTGTCGAATCCTTCGCAAATGCCAATATCGGCGCCAGCGACATTACCATGCACAGTATCAGCAAAACCGTCAGCGCTTTTCTTCCGAACATCTTAGTTCTCATAAAAATATTCTCCTTATCACAGTCGGGCGCGCGCCCGTATTTGTTTTTCTGCATCTATCAGCCCTTGCCGCGTCCCTGCGCTTCTTTTCTCAGGCATTTTCGGCAAGGCGGGGTGCGTTCATTACAAGCTCGTTTTCAAGATATTGCGATATGCTGTCTGCCACGGCGTTAAGCGCCCGCTGCACACCGGAGGGGGACAGCCCCTCGCACGGGTGCGCCATGGTTACGGAAAGCTCCGTGCCCGCACCCCGCTCATCCACGGATATGGAAAACCGACTGCGGTTTCCGTACACCGACATCTCGGACGAAACCGTAGATGTGCCCGTTTTTCTGTACTCTGCTCCACCTTTGTCCAGAACCTCATATACCGCGACAATTACATACTGTCTGTTATACAAAAACGACCGTTTGACCGTTTCTCCGCCTTGAAAGGCTGCGTACTGCGGCGTATTCATAGTCCGGACCTCCTTATTCTTAATAATTTCATCGCAGACAGCCGTGGGCGGATCACTGCTTTTCAATATATCCGCTGATAGGCTCGGTGTACATATTGTCGTCTGTCACAGGCTGATAACGCTTGCCGTCATATACATCGGTAAAACCGTTGGTGGCTTTGTATATCTCGCCTGTTTCGGTATCGTACACGCGCTCGTAGCCGAGGGTTGCGTCGCTCTGCTTCTGGCTCATAATATCCTGGCTTTTGTTGCGGCTCTCCCACGATGCCATGAATCCGTCCATGGTAGCATTGAAATTCGCGCTGATCTGCTTTGCCAGCGCAACCTTTTCGTTGCTCGCCTGATTTGTGGCGTTTACAAAGCTGTCGGAATAGTTAAGAGTTTTCATACAGTCGCACAGAACGCTCTCCCAGTCAATGAAGGTGTCTTTTACCGCTGTGACCGCCATGACGTTATACGCCATATAGTAGCCGCCGTCAACTGTCTGCAGCTGATATCCCGAAACGTTGCCGTTTGTAATAGCATAGGAGCCGAAATCCACAACACTTGCGGCGAACAGTCCCTCTCCCGTTTTGCCGCCGTCGCTGAAGGTGGCGCGGAGAAGCTCGTCGCCCAGCGCCGCCGCGCGCAGACCGCTTGTGGATTCAAAGCGGTCGGTCACGGTAAAGCCGTCAAACCGAGGGAAGGTATATCCCGCATATGTAGGCTCGACTGCACCGACAAACGCCGTATACTCCGAAAAGATCTTGAAAAATCCTTCGGTGGAAGGGTTTGAGAGCACGGGCGCGTTTGCGAAGATAGCTGCCTGCGTGTTGCCCATATTGTATTGCTGCTGCCAGGCGCTTTTGCCCTCCTGACTGTGCAGCAGAATGTCTGCTTTCAAAAGGATGAACATCTGATTCAGCGGCTCGTTCGGGTCGCTTATGCGTATGGTGTGGTATATGTTTATTCCGCCGCTTGTTACAGTCCACCCCTTGGGGATGGTCACGCTGAAATCGGAGGTTTCGTACAGCTCCGTTTCCACCGATCTTGCCGCAGACGCCGTGATCTTTATGCCTTTTTCGGCGTCTTTGGCATCGTTCTTCGCACCGCCGCTGCCGCCGCTTCCGCTGCCGTCAGTGCCGCCGGGCACGGCAGACGTTCCGCCGCAGGCTGCAAGGGTCAGCACCGTAAGTGCCGCCGCAAAAATGCTTATGATCTTCAAAAGCTTTGTTTTCATATCCTTTTATCCTCCAAAACGGTAGTTATTTATTCGTATGCCCTGCCGAAGCCTATGCTGTCGTACTGAATATAGTCGGTATACCCTTGTGCCATGACCTCTTTTACGGGCAGCATTGTAAAGTCTTCGGTTATAACATAGCCCGTGCTGATATTGCGCACGTCGCTGTAATAGTTTGTCAAAAGGTTTATTTTTCTCAGTCCGAGATCGCAGTTTAGGTGCTGCGCCGCGGGATAGTACGGCGACGCCGTGCCGTCGGGTGCCAGCTGTGCTGCCTCGTCGCCGTCGTCAAGCGGCTCCGAAACGTACACTATCTCGTAAAAGGCGCTGTTTGTCATAAGAATATTGCAATTGTAAAGTCTTACGGGCGTTTCGCTGCCTATAGCGGACAGATCGAGATCAAAGGCTATATAGTTTTTTCTGTCCATATCGCGGTACCAGTTCCATCCGGTCGTGCCTGCATCAAGGTACTTGGCAGGAAAGAGAAGGCTGACCTTATCTCCCAAGAAAACAATTTTGGGGCTCCCGGTGTCGTACCCCTTGTCGGCGTGCAGAAACTCATCCGTACAGTCTTCCAGTGCCTGTCTCTTATACACATCTGACGCTGCCGACGATATGCAGTGTGTAGATCT
>USKS01000203.1 GCA_900555345.1 uncultured Eubacteriales bacterium | reverse complement strand
CGCTGCGGAAAAGTAGTCCCTTCACGTCCTTTTTACTTACGTTCGGCAAGCTAACATCAAAAGTTTGAATTGCTTTCCCAATTTCGGGAAGTTATAACCGCCCGCTGCCGGAACAGCAGCCCCCTCACATCTTTAACATAAGTTCGACAAACTGACCACAAAGTTTGAAATGCTTTTCCGATTTCGAAGACCCGAAAGCCGGCTCCCGTCCGCGGCTGCTTACGGAAAAGCAGCCTCCTCCACAGCCTTTGCCTTGGCTCGGCGAGCTAAGCTTACGATAAAACTTGAGATCCTTTCATCCGTCGCGCTTCATGACATCCCATGGGGTTATCATGCCCAGTACATTTCCGTGTCGGCTGCCGTCGGAGGTGACGAAGATCGCCGCGACACGGCGCTTTGCGGGACCGCCCTGGCGAAACGCACTTCTTATCTCGTCAAGCCCCGCGTCGGAGTCTACAAAGCCGAACTGCTCTGCCATATGCCTCTCAGGAGGCAGAAATTCCGCAAGATCGCCCACCTTCAGCTCTTTGAAAACTTTGTCGGGATTTCGCTTCGCGTACGACACAAGAGTGCCCGCGCTGAAAACGCCCGTAAGCTTTCGTCCCTCGGCAAAAACGGGCACATGGGAATACCCGCGCCGCTCCATTGCGTCCGTAAGCGAAAGAATACTGTCGCCGGCATCCGCGCGAAACAGATTGTCAAACCGAGTTGAAATACTCAAAGCACGCGGCGGATCTTTCGCAAACGCCAGTATTTCTTCAAGCCGCGCCTGCACCGCGGCCGAGGGCACTACCGCGTCCTGCCCGTCAAGGCGGCCGTGATGGGACAAGAGATTTCTTATGTCGCGGCACAGATTGAGGTCCTCGGCAAAGCGGTGTCCTTCTCCTGCAGCAAATTCCTGTATTGCCCCGCTGCGCAGACCGTAACGCGCGCAGAGCAGTTCCTCAAGGTCCCTGTATGTATTCAAAAAAGCTTCGCATGCATTCATATATTTCACCTTTCCGCAGGCATTTTCGGCTCCCGCCGGGGCGCCGCGCGGCACCTTTTTAATTATTAAAATAGTTTTATACTTTTTAAGTAATTGCAGTTTACGACTAATTTTTTATTTTTATACCGTTATAATAACCTTGTGATTATAAATAAGGATTTTCTAAAATCTCTGGCTGTACCGTTTTAATTACGGCAAATACAAGGGAATGTGCATATTTTGCCTACGGCTGCCGCACAGCACTTTTTAGGTCATTTTTGAAAAATCTTAATCCTCGGATTCTGAGCCTTGGATATAATTTATACAATCACGCAGAACAAATGGTTCGTCAATATACCATATCCGGCTGTGCGTATATTGTCGAAATTATTATGATTTAAACAAAGCTTACAGCCGACTGCAAGTCGGCGTGAAAATAAAAAGATTTATAAAAGAAAGGATTCCATTTTCCGATGAAACCAGGCATTGAAGCAATGAACCGATCCCGGGTGATACGGATAGCAGTCAAACGTGCGGATGAAGATATAATACTTTTGTACCGCCTCACAAGAGACGGCGCACCGGACAGGCTGAGTCCTTTCATGTACTCACTGACGGTCACGAAAGTAGACTGCGGCGGAGAGCGGCGGGATGTACGCCACATAAGCGATATTTCGAGAAACCTTGCCGAGGCTGACAGAATATTCCGCCTAATAAGCCGCGGCTGCGTCACTCCCTGCTGCGCGCTGGAGGTCATCGGCGACCTTATCAGCATATAAAACCGTTCTTCAGAGAAGGACCTCCACCGGCGTATCCGCCGTCACTCTGTCCGGCGTGACGATGCAGTCGTACGCCGCGATATCAACGCCGTGCTCCCGTGCCGATCTCAGTTTTTCGGCAAAGGCGGGATGCGTTATGTCATTGGGGCGGAAAAGACATATTCCCTTCATTTGTATAATAAACAGAACGCCCGCAGAATATCCGCGGTCAACGCACCGCATAAGCTCTTCGAGATGCTTTATCCCCCTCTCCGTAGGCGCGTCCGGAAACATGGCGACACCGTCCTCTTCAAGCGTTACCCCTTTAACCTCGATAAACCTCCCCGAATTTTCTCCGTCCTGCGGACGGTGCACGAAAAAGTCTATGCGTGATTTTCCGAATACTTTCTCCGGACGGATATCCGCGTCGGGATACAGCCTGCGCAAAAGCTCGGCAGCCGCTTTGTTGGGCGCCTGAGAGTCAATATTTACAAGAGTATTACCCTTCATGACCGCGACAAGATCAAACGCGGTTTTTCTTTTTTCGTTTTCCCTCTCGTCGCTGAGCCAAACGCGCGCCCCGGGCACGAGCAGCTCTTTGCATCTGCCCGTGTTTTTAACATGGCATACTGCCTCCTTGCCCGTTTCGTCAAGGCGCACTTTTGCTATAAATCTGTTCGGCCGCTCTATAAACGAAGCGCCGAGCACCTTATTATATTTCATTTTTATATAATTCTGATTTCAACCGACTGAGACGGCGCGGCTTCAAACGCAAAGCGCGCAACTCTCCCGTCGGCATCATATACAAGCGGAGCGGCAGCGCGCGCCGCGCCCGAAATTTCAACCTTTTCCAAAGCGTCGCAGTCGCAAAGTTCTATGTGCCATGTGCGCGTCTCACTTTCGCCGGCATAACCGTCGCCGGAGGGGGTAAGCTTCAGCGTATGCCCTCCGCTGCTGCGTCGGTATTCGATATTTGTCAGGCGCAGCCTGCCGTCTTTGTATTCCTCCGTAATGCCGTCGTCCTCGTACAGAACGGACGCGCCGCAGAGCTTTTCCGATTTTTCGGCGCCGTCCTCCGACTCTTCAAAGCCGCAGAATATTCTCACGTTCAGATCCTCGGGGACGGCGGTTGCCATTCTTGCGCTGTACGGCTGAGTTACGACGGGCACGCCGGAGCGGACAAACAGCGGAAACGCTTCAAGATCGCTCATAACGGTGTGAAAGCCTGCCGTATAGCTCTTTTTGTCAAACCAGCCGTACCATCTGCCCTTCGGCAGCCATACACGCGATGCGGCGGTATAGCGCTCGCCGACGCCGGGGGTGTGTACGGGATACGCCAGAAGGGAAGGACCGAAGAAATACGCCGACGGATGGCGGTATGCTTCATCGCACTCGGGCATATCAAGATACAGAGGGCGAAGGAGCGGCACGCAGTCGCGATAGCTTTCGTATGCCGAGGAATATATGTACGGCATAAGTTCGCTTCTCAGTCTGAAGGACTTTCGCATTGCGGAGCAGAACGGCTCGCCCCACTTCCACGGGCGGCGGTCTATGTCGCCGCAGACGTGCAGACGAAGCGCGGGGGAAAGTGCGCCGAACTGGACCCAGCGCACGTAAAGCTCGGACTGACCGCCGGGCACGGGGTCGTAGAAGCCGCCGATGTCGTGGCTCCACCAGAAGCAGCCCGCATTGCCTGCGGAAACGGTCATCTGAATTTCAAAATCGAGAGTCTCCCATGACGAAATAAGATCGCCCGAGAAATATGCGGGATGCTTC
>USKS01000202.1 GCA_900555345.1 uncultured Eubacteriales bacterium | reverse complement strand
AACATATTCCGCCCGCAAAATGCCACCGTCGCGCGGCAGGCAGCTTCGTCCGCCGTCACACCGTCGTGTCGGTAGTGCTTCTGCACCCAGCCGTTGACGGTCAGCGGCTTGTCGCTGTCATCATCGTCATACTTGAGGTCGAAGTAGTCAAACATATCATCAAGAGAGGCGGAGCAGTCAACCGTAAGAGAGCCGTCCTCACCGGGCACCATGAGTGTCTCCACTTCGTCGTGCTCGTCGTACACATCGCCGATAAGCTCTTCGATAATGTCCTCCATGGTAACGATGCCCATAAGTCCGCCGAACTCGTCAATAACGAACGCCATGTGACATTTTTCGTTCTGAAGATCGCGGAGAAGGTCGTCTACCTTATGGTGCTTTGATATGTAAAGAGGTTTCTGATAAAACTGTGTGAGATCCGTCTTGCCGGTGTTGTATGCGTAGAAGAAATCCTTCTCGTGCAGAACGCCTTTTATATCGTCAATGCTGTCGCCGATAACGGGCAGACGCGAAAAGCCTGTTTCGAAGAACATCATCATGATCTCGCGCATATCCGTTCCGTCGGTAACGGCAACGATGTCGATACGGGGGGTGAGCACCTCGCCGGCAGTAAGGTCGCTGAACTCGATCGCGCTTCTGATAAGCTCGCTTTCGTCCTCATCAAGACCGCCGTCATGCTCGGCTTCGTCCACCATGGTTATAAGCTCATCCTCGGTGGTAGCCTCTCTCTTGTCCGATTTGAAAATTATGTTGAGCAGCTTTTTCCATGCGCTGAACGCAATTGTAATGGGGAAGAGTATTGTTATAAGAAAAGAAATTATTCCGTGTGTCGAAAGCACATACCCGTCGGCGTGATCCTTTGCGATCGCCTTCGGCGATATTTCTCCGAAAATCAGAATAACGATCGTTACTACCGCAGTCGATACGGCGGCGATGGCGTCGTCGCTCAGCTTTTCGGAAAACAATTTCATGAAAAACATGGTGCTTATGGTGGTAAGCGATATGTTTGCGATGTTGTTTCCGACAAGAATTGCGGTGAGCAGACGCTCATACTTTTCGTCAAGCTTCAAAACCTTTGCGGCTGATCTGTTGCCGGAGGCGGCAAGACTTTTGAGCTTGATCCTGTTGAAAGAAGTGTACGCGGTCTCCGTAGCCGAGAAGAAAGCTGAAAGTGCAACGAGTAAAATCATAGCAAGCAGCATAAATATACTGTCGCTGTCCATATAGTATTATCCTTTCGAAAATAAATTACCCTTATTATAACAGATTTGCAATGATTGTCAATAGGTGTTGCCGAGTATTTCTTCCGAAAACCATTTGTCTCTCATTTCTTTTGCAATTGCGGTCGCCGCGCCGAGGCGGATGCTGCCGCACTGAATGGGCGGCGGAATTATGCCGTAGCCCATACACTGTTCGGCAAATGCAGCTGCGGTAACGTCGCGAACGGCTTCGATATGACGCACATGATCTCCGGAAATATATATCATGTCGCAGGGAACACATAAAATGCATATGCTGAGATATTCGGCAAGAGTTTTGCAGAGGACCTCGGGGTCGGACGCAACAAGTGTCATTTCGTTAAGACTTTTAGTGCAGTTTTTGCCCACATAAAGACCGGAATTGGTAAACGGCACACCTTTGCTGAAATCAGAGCGGGAATATACTGTTTTGACGTCCCCTGCGTTTATGTAAACACATATAACATTCTCTCCGCCGGAGCAGGCGGAAACGCGTCTTGCGTGGTATTCCTTCACATTTCCGCATACGGGCATTTTGCCGAAAGAGGCATCTCCCGACAGCAGTACTGCCGGGTCAAGCGCTCCGGAACGCATGGGGCTTTTGGACATTGACGGCGAAAGCAGGGCGCTTGCGTCGTGGTCGGAGGGAAGAAGTATAGCTGACCCACAGCAGCGCTCTGATTTGCGGCGCGCCTTTGCAAATGCCACCGCGCGGATTGAAAAATGTCTGAACTCATCATCAATAAATATGCTGTCGCGCAGAGTATATGTCAGCTCGTCGATAACGCGCAGGGAAAGATCGAGCATATAAAACGTAAAGCAGCGCTCGCCGACGGTGTATACGGCGAACCACCAGTCCGGAGAAACAGACAAGACCCGCGAGCGCCTGCCGGAGGATGAGCTGCCGGAAAGCCCCTGACGGAGCACCTTCAGCGAGACAAGAGCATCCGCCGCCTTGCCTACCGTCATAACGCTGAGCCCGCAGCGCTCGGCAAGCTCCGCGCGTGTAAGCTTTGACGCCGACACAGCAACGTTAAATATATCTATCACCGAATCTGGCTTCAGAGAACCGAATTCCGAATTCATAGCGCACTTCCTTTTTTCGACAATGTTCAATTTATATAATACAATATTTTATAGCCTGTGTCAAGAAATATAAATAAAGCTGATAAAATAAAATTTGTCGTTTGTGACAATTTTCAATCGGTAATTTCGGCTAAAGTCAAAAAATATTCATATTTTTGATTTTCTCGCCTAAATCGTATTGACAAAACAGTTAGACAACTGTATAATGATAAGGACGCAAAAATAACGCATATGCAACTTATGCGTTTGCATAAAACAGTTTCGGACGGGAGAAAGAGTTATGGCAAAAACAAAAGATGCTGCCGGCGCGGCAGAAATAAACTATACAAAAAAGCTGCCTGACGCAGAGTTTGACGTTATGGCTGCCATGTGGGCCGGAGAGCCTCCCGTTAACACCGCTTATCTTATGGAGGCTGTGGGAAAAGACAAGGGCTGGAAAGCACCTACTCTTATTTCTTTTTTGGTACGTCTCGAGGATCGCGGATACATAGTTTCGGAAAAGAAGGGTAAGGAGCGCTACTATACCCCCGTTGCGGACCGCGATAAATATATGCAGGCCGTTACCGAGGACTTTGTAGAGCACTATCACGGCGGCTCCTTCGTTCACCTTATGGATACGCTTTATAAGGACAAGAGCCTTTCGGAAAAGGACATCGACGAGCTTCTCGAGTGGCTCAAATCCAAATATTGATAACGTGACGGACAATGCCGAAAAGCTGCGCTTCAAAATGACTGCCGAAGCCTGCCTCGCGGAACACAGAGCCGAAGGGATAGGCACTTATAAAGAAAGAAGCCAGCATTATATACTGAAAAACTTTTTCAAGCCGGACGCCGATCTTCATGAGATACCGGTATGCGGATTTGTCGCGGATATAAAGCGCGACCGCGAAATTATTGAAATACAGACCTCCGGCTTCGGCGCAATGCGCCGCAAACTGGAGGCTTTTTCAAATGAAGGATACGATGTTACCGTTGTCTATCCCGTCGCGGCGGCTCAGAGAGTCGTGTGGATAGTCCCCGAGACGGGCGAAGGGAAAAGCGGTAATACGACCCGCCGCCAGAAAAACATTTTCAAGCTGCTGCCGCAGCTTTTGTACACATACGAGCTTTTTGAAAAGGGCGCTTTTCGGGTCCTTGCCGTAATGCTCGTATCAGACAGTATTCGTGTTTTAGACGGACGGGGAAAAGGCAGAAAGATCGGCGCGACAAAGCTCGATACGGTACCGACC
>USKS01000201.1 GCA_900555345.1 uncultured Eubacteriales bacterium | reverse complement strand
CGTCAAGAAGCTTCTCATCCACGTCAACGGCAACAATATCCGCCAGAAACATATGGTGCGTTTCCATTTTGATAACGTCGAACACCCTGCATTCGAGGGCTATGGGACACTGCGCTATAAGCGGCACCGACACTTTTGACGCCGGCAGCTTTTCAAGGGAAAACTTTTCGAATTTATCGCGTTTTCTTCCCGTATGCACTCCGCACCAGTCGCACGCCGCCGCGAGAGAGGACGGCGTCAGATTTATGACAAACTCTCCGCTTGAGGCTATGAGATCGTATGAAAAGCGCTGCGGACGCACGGAAATATACGTTTTCGGCGGCTGTGTGTTTATAAGACCCGTCCACGCAACGGTGAAAACGTTGTCGCGCGCGCCGTCACTGCACGTCACAAGCACCGCCGGCACGGGAGCAAGCAGAGTTCCGCCCTTCCATACAATCTTTCCCATACGCTGCCTCCGAAAAATGATACTGCCGCCGTGCGTGCGGTCATGCTTATTTTACAACATACGGCCGTTTTCTGCAATAGGTTTGCGAAAAAAGCTTGCTTTTAAGGCTGCGCGGGGATATAATTATATAAATCGGCATTGAAGCGTTTCTTTACCGTAATACAAATTTTCGAACATCAAGGATATAAAATGGATAAGCTTATAACCTTTGCCATACCCTGCTACAACTCCGCGGCGTTCATGTCAAACTGCATCGAATCGCTGCTCGGCGCGGGGGACGACACAGAGATCATAATCATAAACGACGGCTCCGCCGACAACACGGGCGCCGTTGCCGACAGCTACGCCGAAAAATACCCCGACAAGATCCGCGCGATACATCAGGAAAACGGCGGACACGGCGCGGGGGTCAACCGCGGCATTGCGGAAGCCTCCGGAAAATACTACAAAGTCGTAGACTCGGACGACAGGCTTGATCCCGCCGAGCTTTCCTGTCTGCTTGAGCGCATAAGAGAAAACGAGGCCGCGGAAAAGTCTGTGGATATGTACGTTACAAACTATGTCTATGTACGCACGGACACGGGAGAAAGACGTACAATGAGCTACCGCAGCAGATTTCCGATCGAGAAAATTTGCACTTGGGACGACGTAAAGCCCTTCGGCGCGTCGCAGTATCTCATGATGCACTCGGTAGTATACCGTACCGAGCTTTTGCGCGAGCACGGTGTGGAGCTTCCCCGTCACACATTCTATGTGGATAATCTTTATATGTATGAGCCTTTTCCGTATGTGAAAAGTATATACTATATGGATCTGGACATATATCTCTACTATGTGGGCAGGGACGAGCAGTCCGTCAGCGAAAAGAATATGCTGCGCCGCATAGATCAGCAGGTGCTCGTGGCATATCTTATGATAGACTGCCAGGATCTCGAGGCGGTGCGCGCGCAGAGCAGACGGCTGTACCGCTGCATGCTGCACGATCTTTCGATCATCATGAGTATTTCCTCTGTTTTTCTGTATATGAAAAAGGATAAGGAAAGCATCGAGAAATCAAAAGCCCTCTGGCGTCATCTCAAGGAGCGCGACAGGCGCGCATACAGAAAGCTGCGCTTTTGCTCCGTCGCGGCTTTCACGGCGCTTCCCGGCGCTCTCGGCCGCAGCATATCGGTCGGAATGTACAGACTTGTTCACAAGTTCATGAAGGTCAACTGAGCGGCGCGCGGCAATGCAATTGTAAAATTATTATTTACCGCTTGCATTTTTACGTTTTTATGTTATACTAAAATCAGAAGATAAGACAAAAGATAATTTGTCTTAAATTATAATTACTATCGGAGGTTTATCATGAAAGATTGTGAAAAGCGCTCAAGCGTTGTGCGCACGGTTATTATAACCCTTTCCGTTATTGCCGCGATCGCAGCAATAGCAGCCGTACTTTATAAGCTGTTTAAGAAGTATTTCAGGATTTCTTTTGACTGCGGAGACTGCGACGACTGCACCGCGGGCTGTTTCGACAGCGATTTCGATCCCATGAGCGACGAGGACTTTGCTCCCGAGTGCGCTCTTGACGACGAGGACGAAGACGAGGACGGCGCAAAGGCCTGAGCCTCAAATATCCGGCTCCGTACAGAGCCCGAAAGATGTCTGTGACAAAGGCGGAGTCTAAAAAAGACCCCGCCTTTACATTTTTAAGAGGGATCATTATGAAAAAAACTATTTCGGCAAGACCGGGGCGCAGGATGTACGCTCTGCTTCTTGCGGCGGTGCTTCTCTGCCCCGTCGCCATGTCAGGCTGCAAAGGCGACAAAGCACCTGCCGACACCGCAGGCGAAACAAAGCAGGCTGCCCGCTGGCAGGACAGCATAGAATACGACTCTGCCCTGTCGCCGGACGGGAAAACGGTTTTTCTTTACGCGGTCAGCCGCGGAAAGATCACATTGTGGAATAAAAACAGCGAAAAAGCCTCTCCCATCGTTCTGAAATACGATTCCACAGCCGATGACGCGACGGACCGTTTTGAGACGGCGGACATAAACGGCGACGGCTACGAGGACATCCGCCTTGTGTACAGTGAAAGCGACACGGGAATATCGTACAACCTTTGGCTGTGGGATGCGAACTCCGAAAGATATACATACTGCAATAACTACCGCAAAATAGAAGATCCGGAAAGCGCAGACGGCGGAAAGAGTGTTATCTGCCATACCGACACGGGCGCTTTCGGAAAAATCACGCAAACGTATACCTTCAATGACACCTGCGGGATCGACCTCACGTCTTCATCGGTGGACGATCCCGACGCGGTCGCCGCCGCAATATGCGGGGGGCTCGGATTCGGCGGCATTACAGCTTCGGGAGCCCCCATTACTATAGGCGGAACAAAGTGCAGTCTGTATACGGCGGGCGACAAAGAGTTTCTCGCCTATACGGATGAGTCCGTATGGTATGCTTCCCCCAAAGACACAAGCGAATATTACGAAGTGAAGTATGACGGCGGCGCGTACTCCCTCGGCGAAAAAGTCGAAGCAACGTCAAAATAGCCGTCAGCCGTCCCGCGCGCCGCAATGCGGCGCCGTAACCACTTATTTTACAGGAGATACGATATGTTTTACAAAAGACCGAAGCCGGCACAGATAAAAGCCGCCGACGAAGCGATGTCGGCGCTGCTGCCGGATGCCGAAAAAGTATACGACATTCCCACAAGAGAATTTATGGTAAAATGGCTGTCCGTCTTTGCGCCGGACATGAGCGTTGCGGACGCAAAGGCTTTCTGCCTGCCCAGGCTTCTTTATAAAAACCGCATATGGCATGCCTTCAGCTTCCGCAAGACCGACTGCGTATACGGAGAAGATGCGGACGAAGCGGCGGCGGGAAAGCTCCGCGGCGAAGGATATATACTCATGTGCGATGCCCAGGCGGTTTACCGCGCGGACGACCTGTCGGTCCTTACTGTCGAAGACATCAAAAAGCTAAAAAGCGCGGTCGTGTTCGACAGCGAGTATAAAATGACATATGCCGTATGCGACGAAGAAGGATGCGGACCGTTTTTCAAGCTGTCGGAGTGTGCCGCCTGCGGCGGATGCGGCGGATGCGGTATTTCCGACTGCGAAAAGCGCGCGGATGCCGTTGAGAACGATGATAC
>USKS01000200.1 GCA_900555345.1 uncultured Eubacteriales bacterium | reverse complement strand
CCGCTTTATCAGCGCCGTATGTAAGGTTCAGCTCGTACTCGCGCGCTTCCCATGTGGAAATGTCCGACTCGTTGTGCTGAACGACCGCCTCCATATTGTCAAGCGCCTTATAGATCTTCGCTTCAACGGTCCCGAGCTCGCCCATCTCTTTATAAAGCGCCGCCATTTCCGTGCGGTACGGCTCGGGCAGGGTCTCCACCCATGAACAGAGAAGCTTTTCTTCCGTTTTTTCGTCCGAATCGGTTTTGTTGAAGGACGGTATATCTCCCGTAAAGCACTCGCCCATGTCGTGGATAAGGCACATTTTCAAAACCTTGTCGCAGTCCGCCTCGGGAAATTCGTCTCTCATGAAATATGCCATAAGACAAAGCCGCCACGAATGCTCAGCAACGCTTTCGTGCCGCCCGCCTGAGGTATAGCAGTGTCTTGTAGTATCCTTAAGTCTTTCAGCGGTATGCAGAACTTTTATAAGCTCTTCGGGCTTCATATATGCACCTCCTGCATTTTTCGGGATCAAATGCCAAAGCCGCAGGCCGCCGGTATGACCGGCTGCCTGCGGCAATATTTATTTTTTCGGGTATTCTTATTTTGTTTCACTCGCGTCCTTATCCGCCTTTTTCTTTTCGGGGAGGATAAGGTTTGTAAGGATACCGAGGATAAGTGCGCACGCAACCTCGGTGATGGTTACGGAACCGAACTTGAGCACAAGTCCGCCGACACCTGCAATGAGGATGACTGATACGATAAAGAGGTTTCTGTTCTCGCCGAGGTCAACATCCTGTATCATCTTGAGACCGGATACTGCGATAAATCCGTACAGGGAGATGCATACGCCGCCCATTACGCAAGAGGGGATAGATGCAAGGAATGCAACAAAGGGAGCGAAGAAGGACGCGACTATTGCAAGGATCGCAGTTGCAAAAATAGTCACAACGGAAGCGTTGCCGCTGATAGCAACACAGCCGATGGACTCGCCGTAAGTGGTGTTGGGGCAGCCGCCGAAGAACGCGCCGACCATTGAGCCTACGCCGTCGCCCAGAAGAGTTCTGTGCAGACCGGGATCCTCAAGCAGGTCATGCTCGATTATGGTGGAGATGTTCTTGTGGTCTGCTATATGCTCTGCGAATACAACGAATGCAACGGGAACGTACGCTGCCGCGATGGTGCCTATGTAGGAAGCGATGCTGCCCGCGTCGCCGAAGTCATATCCGCCGCTGAACGCAGTCTCAAAGGTGAAGCTGGGCACCCACCGGAGATTTGAGAATGCGCTGTAGTCGATTATTTTCAGTGCGTCGATGCCGGTATTGTTGCCGATTATTGTGAATATTGAAGCTACGATATATCCGGAGACGATACCGATTATAAAGGGGATCATCTTCATCATCTTTTTACCGAACACGGAACACAGCATCGTAACCGCAAGGGTAACCAGTGCGCAGATAAGGCAAACGCCTGCGTGTGCGTTCATTACAAACGCGCTGCCGTCCTTCGCGACGCCGACCGCGTCGCCGATAGCGTTGCCGGAGAGAGAAAGCCCGATGATTGCGACCGTAGGTCCGATAACGACTGCGGGCATAAGCTTTGAGATCCACTTAACGCCTGCGAACTTTACGATAAGCGCGATGACGACGTAAACGAGGCCTGCCATTACCGCACCGATTATCATACCGAGGTATCCTGCGGAAGCGGAAACGCCGCCTGCGAACGCTGCAGCCATGGAGCCGAGGAACGCAAAGGAGGAGCCGAGGAACACGGGGCTTCTGAACTTTGTGAAGAGAAGATAAACGATAGTGCCGACACCCGCGCCGAACAGAGCGGCGGACTGTGACATACCGTTGCCGATTATCGCGGGTACCGCGATCGTTGCCGCAAGAATTGCGAGCAGCTGCTGAAGTGCGAATACAAGGGTTTTGCCAAACGAGGGCTTGTCCTTGGCGCCGTAGACGAGTTTCATAAGAATACCTCCGAAATATTATTAGAAGCGGCACTGCCGCAGGTTAACTTTGTTTATCTGTCGCCGAGAAGCACGCGGTTTTCTCCGTCGTACTCGGAGACCTCAACGCAAACTATCTCATCATGAGAGGTAGGCACGTTTTTGCCCACATAGTCGGGCTTTATAGGCAGCTCTCTGTGACCGCGGTCAATAAGCACCGCAAGCTGTATTGCCCTCGGTCTGCCGTTGGCAAATACCGCCTCAATAGCGGCGCGCACCGTTCTGCCCGTATAGATAACGTCGTCCACAAGCACGACCGTTCTGTTCTCCACCCCGCCGGGCAGCAGCGTATCAGAGGATTCGGGCAGAGAAGATATTTCGGAAAGATCGTCGCGGTACAGGGATATATCAACGTATCCGACGGGAACCGATATTCCCTCAAACCTTTCGATGTTTTTCGCAAGTATATCAGCAAGCGGCACACCGCGGCGGCGGATACCCACAAGCATTACACTGCCGCAGCCGTGGTTTTTTTCTATTATCTCGTGGGTGATCCTTGCAAGAGATCGCATCATTGCAGATTCATCCATGAGCTGTGCTTTGATATTCATAAAGCGACCTCCGACAAAAAAAAGCCTTGCCATCGGCAAGACTCCACACACAAATATATAACGCTGCCTCGGCAGCACTGTGTCGATCTTACCGGCTTCTCTGAACCGCTTAAAAATTCAACTGTTTAAGTATAGCATACAAAAAATGAATTGTAAATAGTTTTTATCAAATTCTTCATTTTTCGGCAAAATGTCAGTAATGCCACGCCGGATCGTTATAAAATCCTCATTTTGCACATTCGGAGCAGAATGATACGCAAAAAGGCTGCCGAATGCAGCCTTTTTGTCTCATTATGCGGCACCGCGCAAAACCTTATACTAAAGCTTCACGATAGAATAAAGCCCCGACAGCACCGTCCACAAAGCGGGAAACGGGCGCATAATGTTCCAGACGCCGATGCCCGCAAGGGAGAATTCCGCCGCGAGAGACGCAAGCGCCTCAACGCTGCGCGCATCCTGGAACCAGACCACGTGGCTGACCCCGTCCGCGTCGGTATAGTAGAAATACGGCGCCATGGCGTCAGTATCAAACTGTATGGCGACGCCGAGGCGTGCGGCAAGCTCCGTCGCCTCTCTCGCGGACAGCGACTCGGCGACGGTGACTCCGCGCTCGTACGGCAGCCGCCAGTCGTAGCCGTAGGACGGCAGCCCCATAAAAATTTTCGCGGGCGGTATCGCACCGACGGCATATTCCAAAACGCGCCGCACATTGCCCACGGGAGAGACCGCCATGGGCGGGCCGTAGCTGTATCCCCACTCATATGTCATGAGAAAGGCAAAATCCGCGGCGTTCCCCAAAGCGTCGTAGTTATGCGCCTCGTACAGAAGCCCGGGCATTGCGGCATATGTTTTGGGGGCAAGGTCGCAGAACACTGTATATCCTTCGCCGAGAGCCGCTTTCAGCCCCGCCACGAACGACGTATACGCGTCGGCGTTTTCTCCCGATATATATTCAAAATCGCATTCTATACCGCCGTATCCCTTTTCTCTGACGACCGAGACTGCGGCGTCCGTCACCGCCGCCGCAAGTGACGGATTTTCAAGTATCGTGTTTATAAGCTCGTTTGAAAACGTCCCCTGCGCCGTTACTGTCTCTTATACACATCTCCGAGCCCACGAGACTAAGGCGAATCT
>USKS01000199.1 GCA_900555345.1 uncultured Eubacteriales bacterium | reverse complement strand
CCATATCTCTTTGGTAAACGGGATCCTGCGCACGCCGCGCTCCGCGTCTCCGGGGTGGTTGGGCACTTCGAAATACTCGGTTTTGTCCTCGGGATAATTATCTATAACGACCTTTACGGGGTCAAGCACGGCAATGCGGCGCAGCGCCGTGCGGTTGAGTTGCTCGCGTATGCAGTACTCAAGAAGCGCATAATCTATGAGCGAATCTGTTTTTGCCACTCCAGCGCGGTTGAGAAACTCTTTTATCGCCTCGGGCGTATATCCGCGGCGGCGGAGACCGCACAAAGTGGGCATTCTGGGATCGTCCCAGCCGTCCACAAGTCCGTTTTCCACAAGAGAGCGCAGCCAGCGCTTGCTCATGACCGTATGGGTAAGATTGAGTCTTGCGAACTCTATCTGTCTGGGCTTGTGCTCAAAGCCGCAGTTTTTCACCACCCAGTTATAAAGCGGGCGGTGCGCCTCGTATTCGAGGGAGCAAAGCGAATGAGTTATCCCCTCTATTGCGTCCTGAATGGGATGCGCAAAATCGTACATGGGATATATGCACCACTTATCGCCCGTCTGATGGTGGCTTATGTGCTTTATACGGTATATGGCGGGGTCACGCATATTGAGGTTGGGGCTTGCCATATCTATCTTTGCGCGGAGCGTATGGGTACCGTCCTCAAACTCGCCGTTTTTCATTCTCTCGAAAAGGTCGAGATTCTCCTCAACGCTGCGCTCTCTCCACGGGCTGTTTTTGCCGGGTTCGGTCAGCGTGCCGCGGTACTCTCTCATCTGATCCTTATCAAGATCGCACACATACGCCTTTTTGTCGCGGATAAGCTTCACGGCAAGCTCGTAGCACGTGTCGAAATATGACGAACCGTAGCAGCACTTGTCCCAGTTGAAGCCGAGCCAGCGAATATCGTCTTTTATAGCCTCAACATACTCAACATCCTCTTTGGCGGGGTTTGTATCGTCAAAGCGGAGATTGCACTTTCCGCCGTACTTTTCGGCGGTCGAAAAGTTGATGTACAGCGCCTTTACATGGCCGATATGGATATATCCGTTGGGCTCCGGAGGAAAACGGGTCATTATATCCCCGTAGGAATACTTACCCTCCGCTATTTCCTCATCGATTATATCGTGTATAAAATTTCCTGTCATATTACAGCTCCTCTGCCATATGATTTATTCTTTCAGCGGTCTCTTCCCTGCCGAGTATCTTCATGACCTCGTACATATCGGGAGAGTTGAGCTTGCCGGTTACGGCAAGGCGCAGGAACATACTGACGTCCGCAACGCTGCCGGGATATGCGTCGGGGTCTGCCTTGTACTCTTTCATATCGGGGCAGTAACCGATGCTCTTTGCAACGTCCTTTATCTTGTCAAACCACACCTGCTGCTCGTCGGCGGGATCGTATCCCGCGATAAACTCGGTGAGCGCCGCCTTTACATCGGCGCGGTCAAACTTTTCGTCAAGAGTATCGACGCGGCGAAAATCTTCTTTGAACATAAAGCCGATATAGTCGCGGGCGTCTTTCCAGACAGTTATATCCTTGCGGGGCTTTTTGCCGCCGCGTCCTATCGCGAACGCCGCCACAGCGCGATCTTTGTTATTTCTGAGTATTGCCGCAAACTCGCTGTCGTACTCATCCGCCCAGTCGAGAGTTTTTGCGTATACGTCCTCGGCGCTCATGCGGGAGATAACGTTTTTGGAAACGTCGCAAAGCTTTGCGTAGTCAAAAAGGCTGCCCGCGGGGTTCATCTTTTTATACGAGAACTTGAAATCGGAGACTGAAGCATCGGGGTTCGCCCTTCTCCAGTCCTCGAAATTGGAGTTAAGAACGCCCATAAGATATTCGTAAACCGACTCCGTGGGGAAGCCCTCTCCTCTGTAATATGTCAGCGCCAGCTCGGGGTCCTTGCGCTTTGAAAGCTTGCGCTTTGAATCGCCGTCCATCTTCATAAGAGGACCGATATGCATATACTTGGGGCATTTCCAGCCGAGAGATGCGAAAAGCTGAATATGGAAAGGCAGGCTGGGCAGCCACTCGTCGCCGCGCACCACATGTGTGGTTCTCATAAGGTGATCGTCCACCGCGTGGGCGAAATGATATGTGGGGATGCCGTCGGATTTCAGCAGTACATGGTCAATATCGTTTTCGGTGAGCTCCAGAGTGCCTTTTATAAGGTCGGTCACCTTGATTTTATTCTCTATGGAGCCCTCGGAGCGGAAACGCAGCACCCAGGGCTTTCCCTCGGCGAGTGCGGCTTTTATATCCTCAAGGGGTCTGTCGCGCCACTTTGCCCATTTGCCGTAGTAGCCGAAGTTTGCTTTTTCGGCCTCCTGCTCCTCATGCATACGGGTAAGCTCTTCCTCAGTACAGAAGCAAGGGTAAGCCTTGCCCTCAAGCACAAGCTTTTTCGCATACACATGGTATATGTTTTTGCGCTGTCGCTGGCGGTAGGGACCGTATGCTCCGCTGTCGCCGTCCACGGTGGCGCCCTCGTCAAACTCTATGCCGTAATGGGAAAGAGCGTTTATAAGCACCTCGACCGCGCCAGGCACCTCGCGCTTTGCGTCCGTATCCTCAACGCGCAGAAACAGCACGCCGCCGCTCTGGTGGCAAAGCCGCTCGCTGGTTATGCCCTGAACCAGATTTCCGAGATGGACAAAACCTGTGGGGCTGGGTGCCATTCTGGACACAATTGCGCCCTCGGGAAGGCTGCGCTGCGGAAACTTTTCCTCAAGGGATTCCGGCGTTTCACATACATCGCCGAACAGCATTTCTGCCAAAGCGTTACGGTCAATTGTCATTTTTTCAGCATTCCTTTCAGATAGGGATTGAATTCAAATTGTTTTGCCATGGTCGAAATCGAACCGTGGCCGGGATACAGTGACAGCGAAGGGTCAAGGGCGCAGAGCTTTTTAAGGCTGTCGCGCAGCTCACCGAGGCTGCCGCCCGTAAGGTCGGTTCTGCCGATGGAGCAGTCAAACAGCGTATCGCCCGAATACACGGCGTTATCCGTCACGTAGCACACGCTGCCCTTAGTATGCCCGGGCGTATGTATGACGCGGATGCTGCTGCCGCCGACGGGCAGTACATCGCCGTCGTGCAGTATACGCTCCGCGGGGCAAAGTCTGAGGCTTTCTCTGAAAAAGTATTTATATTCGTTTTTGTCGGTGGTAAGGCAGTCCGCGTCGTCCTCGTGAACGCACAGCGGCGCGCCTGAAATATCTCTCAGACCGTCCGCGCCTGTGATATGGTCAAAATGACCGTGGGTGAGCAGGATATACTTTACTTTTGCACCCAGCTCCTTTGCCTTGTCTATGATTTTGTTTGCCTCTGCGCCCGGATCGACTATCACGGCGCTTTTATCATCGGATGTGACGATATAGCAGTTTGTTTGGTATGCTCCTACTGTAATTTCGGTGATTTCCATATATTCTCCTCCTTAAAATCAAAGAAGCTCAGCCTGACTTATTTCCATTCGTCCGTATCAAGAATTATTGTAACCGGGCCGTCGTTTTCTATGTGCAAAAGCATATCTCCGCCGAAAACGCCCTTACCCACCTCCGGCACGCCGTTAAATTTAAGCCGCTTTATGAAGTATTCGTAAAGCTCGTTTGCCTGAATGGGTCTTTGCGCGTTTATGAACGAAGGCCGCTTGCCGTGTCCGCAGTCGGCGCAGAGGGTGAAGTTTGAAACCACTATCACC
>USKS01000198.1 GCA_900555345.1 uncultured Eubacteriales bacterium | reverse complement strand
ATGTAGAACGCTTCGTCTGCGTTGGTACGCCACATTTTGCCGTCTGTGCCGATCCTTTCGGGATAAGCTATTTGGGAAAGTCCCGAAACGCTTTCAAACTCGCCGCAAAGCATTCTTACAAGGTCAATGGCATGGCTGCCCAGATCGAACAGAACGCCTCCGCCGCAGATGTCGCGGTCCTGCTTCCACCCCGCGGGATGATTCGGATCGGCGACGCTTGAATGGAAAAATTTGCTCGAAAAGCTGAGAACATCGCCTATTCTGCCCGCCCTTACAAGCTCTGCCGCGCGCATGACGGGCAGAAGAAAGCGCGTATTGAAGACAACGGCGCCGACTATACCTTTTTTCTTTGCGAGCGAAGCAATTTCAAAGGCTTCGTCGGCTGCGGTGCACAGGGGCTTTTCGCAGTATATGTGCTTGCCCGCAGCTATTGCCGCTTTCAGCGTTTCGTAGTGATAAATGTTCGGCGTGCAGATGTCGATAATATCAATATCGGGGTCGTTTATCATGTCAATATCTCTCTCGTACACCTTGCCCAGAGAGAAAGCTTTTGCAGCGGCGGCAGCGTTTTCTCTGTGCGCGCAGCAAATGCCGGAAATGCGGGCGTCAAAGTGCAGATCGCGGTAAAAATATTTAAGGTTCTGCACGGCGTACGCATGGGTGCGCCCCATGGAGCCGAAGCCGATAAGACCGATGTTCAAGCTTTTCGCCTCCTCCGCCGCTTCGTCGCGGCATACATAAATAAATATACCACAAATGAGCACAATATTCAATAAAAACGCGCAAATTATATTTATAAGGTTTTTTAGGATGACGCCGACTCGTAGTACACGATACTGCCGGTGTCGGCGCGGACGGATACACGCACATTGGTGCCGTCACCGCATGAAAAGACAAAGTTGAAACGTTTGCCGTCGAAATATGACTCCGCGCACATCGGGCGGGACGAACTTCTTTCTGTATTATCAGCACATGCCGAAATAGCTTTTTTCTTCGCCTCGTCGGGAGTGAGCTTTGCCGCGCCTATATCACAGTCATATACAAAATAGACAATTGCATTATTTGCTCTGTCGAGCAGCGCGTATTGATCGGCGCAGTATAAGCATATTTTGCCGTCGCCCGCAGGTGCGCATCTGTATTTTATATTTTTGCATAACATCCCGCGCGAGTCCGATATATAGGCGCTGCCGGATATTGCCTCCGATCCCCTTTCATTTTCCGCATTTTCCGAAAATGCGTATATTCTGCGTCTGCATATATCGCTGATCGACTCAGCCGTCCCGTCGCTTGCGGCAATTGCCAAAATTGTGTCTGTCTCTTCTTCGTCGCAGCTGCCGGATCGCATATCGGAATACATTTTTTCAAGCGCCCTCTTGACATCCGAACCGCAGCAAAGATCCGGCAGCGCTCTGATCGCCTTGTCGCACGCCGAAGCTGCTTTTGCGCCGCTGCCCGAGGCAAGGGCGCTTCTGATTTCTCTTGACGCATCGCATATTTCAGCCGCAGACTGCATTTTTCGAGTCTCA
This sequence comes from uncultured Eubacteriales bacterium, assembly GCA_900555345.1. The sequence goes on along the minus strand of USKS01000198.1, from coordinate 2,188 downwards.
TGTATCTTTTCAAGCTTATTTTCTGCTGCCGCGGCTTTTATATAAAACACACCGCAGCAGATCATCAAAGCCGCGGCAAAGGAAAATGCCCGTATATATTTTTCTCTGTATCTCATTTTTCTGTTTTGCAAGCTGATATTATCTTCTCCGCGGCGCCGACGTTGACACGTTGAATTTTGCACCATAATATATTTAACTTTCCGCTTTAAACATTTGACAAATCAACGTTTTTTTGATATACTGATGTATGAATTTCGATCGGAGGGGTGCTTTATGAAAAAATATTTTTCATGCCTTTGCGGAAACAAACGCGCGGTGTCGATGATCGCTCCGAAGATCGAAAAAGATATCCACTCGCACGCATACATAGTAGAAGGCCCAAAAGGCAGCGGAAAACATACCTTAGCACTTGAAATTTGCAAAGCTCTGTTCTGCACCGGAGAGAGCAGCGACACATTCCCATGTGAAAAATGCCGTTTCTGCCGCATGACAGATGAAGGCATAAACACGGACATCTGTGTTTTGTCAAGAGAAGATCGCGCTACGATCTCGGTAGAAGCGACCCGCGGCATGCTTTCGACACTGAACTACGCACCGGATGAGGGCAAATACAAAGTTTATATAATCGACGAAGCGGACAGAATGACTCCGCCCGCGCAGAACGCGCTGCTGCTTTCTCTTGAAGAGCCGCCGTCATATGTGGTATTCCTTCTCCTCTGTACAGACAGCGCAAAGCTTCTTGAAACGGTGCGCAGCCGTGCCGTACTTATCAGGACAGAGCTGTTCGGCGTTGATTTTACCGCCGATTGGCTCAGAAAGCAGGATGCGGTCATTAAAAGCGGTGTCGGTGAGGACGAGATCATGCGCGCGGCCAAAATGTCGGGCGGAGCGCCGGGCGCCGCTCTTGAGTATCTGACAAACAGCAGCGTTAAGAAGCTCGCGGAAGCCGCGGGGCAGCTTTGCGACTGCCTTTGCCGTTCTTCTCTTTCTCAGCGGCTCGCCTGTGTTTCGGCAATGAAGTATTCACGCATTGAATACGAAAAGTTGTTTTCCTACACGCTGAACGCCCTGCGCGACCTCATAGCCGTAAAATCCGGCGGCAGCGAAACTCTCTACTATCCGGACGCGGGCGCGGCATACGCCGTTTGCTCACGCGTTAAAATGAAAAAGCTCCTGTGCCTTTATGACGCGGTCGATGACGCAAAACGGAGCATATGCGATATGAACGCTTCGGCTCCGACTGTCATGTTCGCTCTTGCGGGCACTCAATTCTGAAAATAGCAAAGGAAAAATATTATGGCTCAGAATAATAAACCTACAGAAAACGAAAATACCGTAGAGTATTCGCCCGATGACGATGTTGAGGTCATCGGTGTAAAATTCAAGGACGCCGGCAAGGTGTACTTTTTCTCGCCCGAAAACAAGCGCTATGCCGCAGGCGATAAAGTTATAGTAAAAACCGCCCGCGGAATTGAGTTCGGCTTTGTGCATTCGCCGAACCAGACAGTCAAGGGACGCGAGGTAGTGCAGCCTCTGCGCTCCGTGCTCCGCCCCGCGACCAAGGATGATATTCAGCGCTACGAATCCAACAAGCAGCTTGAAAAGAACGCTTTTGACACCTGTGTCAAAATGATCGCAAAACACGGTCTTGACATGAAGCTTATCGAAGCCGAATATACATTTGACAATTCAAAGCTTTTGTTCTACTTCTCCGCCGAGGGCAGAGTCGACTTCCGCGATCTTGTTAAGGATCTCGCCTCAGTGTTCCATACACGCATCGAGCTTCGTCAGATAGGCATACGCGACGAGGCTAAGATGATGGGCGGCATCGGCGTTTGCGGCCGTCCGTTCTGCTGCTCCACATTCCTGTCCGATTTCGGCCAGGTTTCCATCAAAATGGCAAAAGAGCAGAATCTCAGCCTGAACTCCGCAAAGATATCCGGCACCTGCGGAAGACTTATGTGCTGTCTGCGCTTTGAAAACGGAGTTTACGAGGAAGAAATGCGCCGCACTCCCCCGGTTGACTCAAAGGTATCCACACCCGACGGCGTAGGATACGTAAAGGAGATCGCGCCGCTGACCGGTATGTGCAAGGTCGTGATCCCCGATAAGAGCGGCGATGTTATAAAGACATATCACCGCGACAGGCTGCGCGTTCTTGAGACAAAAAAAGGCGCGCAGAAAAAGG
>USKS01000197.1 GCA_900555345.1 uncultured Eubacteriales bacterium | reverse complement strand
GCACGGGCTTTGACGAAGAAAGCTGCGATATACGCTCCGCCTCTTTTGCAAACGATTCGTCATCGTATTTTACGGACAAAAGTATCTGAACGCTCTCGCCCAGCGGCAATTCTTCGACACATTTTGCAGAGTATCCGACGAGCTCGCCGCCATCCTCCGAGACGGTCGGCTTCATGTCAAAGCTCTCGCCGTCGCAGGCAGTGTCAAGTACGGTTTCGTTATATGCCCTTTCAAATGTCGCCTCAAAGTCCCCGATCCTGTCCGTATCGACAACTGTATAGCCGCAGGCGCTCAGCAGCAGCGCCGTAGCAAGTATAAAAACCGTAACGGTTATCGTCTTTTTCACGGATGACCTCCTCATCACTTTTTCTCAACTCCGACAAGCAGGTTATACCCGAACGTATCCTCAAGCTCATCGCTGCAAAAATAATCGGGCAGATACTTTTTATCAAAATTGATCATGGCACTGTTGAACTGATTGCTCATGTCCACATATACGACTTCGAGATTATCCGCGTCAAACAGCGCGTAATGATACCTGCCGAGAGAGATGTCCGCCGCAAGCACATATGCAGGATATCTGAAATTTTCCGTATCCTCATAAATGCCGACACTGCGCTTTTCGTCAAGGCTGTCGACGCTGACGGCGCTCACCCTCTCCTTTTCTGCAAGAAAATCGCTTTCGGAGTATTTGCACCTGAGAAAAATCACATAATCCGCCGCAACAAGCGTGTCCGTATATTGAAAATCAAAGTCGCAGTCCTCGGCGCCGTCGGTGTCCTCGGGGAAAACGCCTCTCTGATCCCTGCTTATTTCGAGATCGTATTTATCATCAAAAATATCGGGATAATCCCCGCTGTCGGTAAGCGATTTTGTGCTGATAAAAATGCTGCACGAACAAAGAAGCAGTGCCGCCGCAATGATCGCCGCTAAAACAGATGCCTTTTTCATTTTCCCTGCCTTTCCCGCAAAAAATGCAAATGAGTTTCTTATACCGCCATGCGCTTTGCCCGCCACGGAGTGTCAAAAAAGCCGCAGACAAAAGCGCGCCTCAGTCAAGCCTTGTCACCGTTATGTCGGGCAGATTTCTGTCCGATTTCAAAGCTGTGCCGCTGTACCCCTGATTCTTTCTCACCTTGAAAACGACATCAAATCGGCAGGCCGAATCGGGCAAAACGGAAGCCGCCCTCTTTTCTTTTTCCGCGCTGCCGCCGGTTTCGCCGTCATCTTTGAAGATACCCTGCACGACCGCCTGTGTAATAATGCCGTTTTCGTATTCTTCGGAAAAGTCCGCCGTCACGGAGAAAGAGCATATTTCGTCGCTGCGGTTCACTATCGCCAGAGTATACGGATAAAAGACGTATTCTCCGACCGTGTACGGATCGTTTGTAATTGACGCGCTTTCGTCCAATGCAAGCGGCTCCTCACGCTGCGCGCCGCAGGAGGCGGCGAAAATTGCCGACAAAGTAACAGCAATGCAAACAGCACATAAAGCAAGGCGCTCTTTCATTTCAACCACCCCGATTTCCACTTTCCGTATTTCGAAAGTACTGAAACATCTGACCAGTATATACGTATTACGTTGTTCCGCTGGCGTTGAGGTAGTCAGTATCGTCGGCATTCAGAAATCTTCCGATCGCGGGATCGTAGAAGCGTGTCTGCAGATAGTACAGCTTAGTATAGTTCTCGTAGAAATAGCCATAGGCTCCGCGATAGCGATATATATTTCTCATGGAAATATTGCTGATGATCGCATCTTTCACCGATCTGACCACCATATTCCCATGCGCGTCATAACCGTATATAGCATCTGCTTCCCCGGTTTCGGCGTTAATAAGCCCGGTATGTTCCATCGGAAGATGGCGCAGTAACACGTTACAATTCCGTGCAAGCAATTGTAACGCGGTTCAAATTTATTGTCAAAAATTGACGCTGCCGCTTCTCATTTGATATTATATCAACAATTTGCCGCCTTGTCAAGCAAGAACTTTTGTGCAAAATGCGCATCATGATAGGCATTTCGGCGGCAAAGGACGTTTTTCGGCATACCGAGGGACTGCGTTTCCCGCGCCTGCGGCGCCGCTCTGAAGGTATACGTACGGCGGCTTTAAGTCCGAGCTGCACGCCGCGTTTTTCACACCTGCGGCGGCGTTTTAAAGCCACGGCAAAAAGCTCTTGACAAAATTGCGGCGGCGTGATACAATTTTTCATAAGTTAAAGGCTGCGATGGGGAGGAGTACTTCGCTTCGGTGTCGCAAAGAGAGCGGCGAAAAGGTGAAAGCGCCGCGTCACCCGTGAAGGAAGGTAGCCCCTGAGCCCCGGGACCGAAACCTGCGATGACGCAGGCGCGTAAGTTTCGGCGCTGCCCCCGTTATCGGGCTTTGAGTGCGCCGCACGCGGCGAATTCAGGTGGTACCGCGCTTTTCTGCGTCCTGACAGTTGTCGGGGCGCTTTATTTATTTTCGCAGATGTTTTTATGAAAGGATATATAATATGAAAAAGGAACTTCCGAAAACGTACGACCCCTCGGATTTTGAGGGACGTATATACTCCGCCTGGTGCAAGGACGGATGCTTTACGCCGAAAATCGACCGCACAAAGCCGCATTATACAATAGTGATCCCCCCGCCGAACATTACGGGACAGCTGCACATGGGTCATGCCCTTGACAACACCCTGCAGGATATACTCATCCGCTACAAGCGCATGAGCGGATACTGCACACTGTGGGTACCCGGCACCGACCACGCCTCCATTGCAACAGAGGCAAAGATCGTCGAGCAGATGCGCCGCGAGGGCGTTACAAAAGAGGATCTCGGCCGCGACGGCTTTCTCGAGCGTGCGTGGGACTGGAAGGCAAAATACGGCGGCAGGATAGTTGAACAGCTGAAAAAGATGGGCTCCTCCTGCGACTGGAGCCGCGAGCGCTTTACCCTTGACGAGGGCTGCTCCGAGGCGGTGCGCACGGTATTTATGCGCCTTTACGACAAGGGACTTATCTACCGCGGCGAGCGCATCATAAACTGGTGCCCCAAGTGCCTCACCTCCATTTCGGACGCCGAGGTCGAATACGAAGACCAGGCGGGGCATTTCTGGCACATCCGCTATCCCTTTGAGGACGGCAGCGGTTATCTTGAGATAGCCACCACTCGCCCCGAAACGCTTCTGGGTGATACCGCCGTTGCGGTCAACCCCGACGATGAGCGCTACACCGACCTTGTGGGCAAGATGCTGGTGCTTCCCCTTGTGGGCAGAAAGATACCCGTTATTGCGGACGAATATGTTGAAAAGGATTTCGGTACGGGCTGCGTAAAGATCACACCCGCCCACGACCCCAACGACTTTGAGGTCGGCAAGCGGCACGATCTGCCCGTTCTCAACGTTATGACCGACGACGCTCGCATAACCGACGAATATCCCGCGTATGCCGGCATGGACCGCTTTGAAGCAAGAAAGGCGATCATACGCGATCTTGGAGCGGGCGGTTATCTTATCAAAACCGAGGACTACACCCACAATGTAGGCACCTGCTACCGCTGCGGCACGACCGTCGAGCCCCGTGTGAGCCTGCAGTGGTTCGTAAAGATGAAGCCTTTGGCAGAGCCCGCTATAAAGGCTGTGCGCGACGGCAGCGTCAAATTCGTGCCCGAGCGTTTTGAGAAAAACTACTTCCACTGGATGGAGAACATCCGCGACTCTGTCTCTTATACACATCTCCGAGCCCACGAGACT
>USKS01000196.1 GCA_900555345.1 uncultured Eubacteriales bacterium | reverse complement strand
TTGTGAATCTTCACGCAGACGTCCCATCGAAACTGCCATTCCGTTTTCAAGATTTCTGTCCAGCTTAACCTGCGGACGGTCGTTTTCTTCAAAATATGTGATAAAATGCTCCGGCGCATGGGGAAGTCCCAGCTCCTGCGGAAGCCCGCTGAAGTTTTTCCAATCATTCAGTATCTGCTCTTTTGTGGGCTTGTTTTCAAAGTTTACAAACACGGTCGCCGTGTGCCCGTCCGTTACGGGCACTCTGATGCACTGGCTTGTAATTACAGTATCATCTGCGGGAACTATCGTCCCGTTTTCGTATCTGCCCCAGACTCTCAGCGGCTCTTTCTCGCTTTTTTCCTCTTCTCCGCCGATATAGGGTATCACGTTGTCAAGCATTTCGGGCCACTCGCGGAAAGTTTTGCCCGCACCGCTTATAGCCTGATATGTGCTGACGACTACCTGCTTTATGCCGTATTTTCTGAGAGGGGTCAGCATAGGCACATAGCTTTGTATGGAGCAGTTGGGTTTCACTGCGATAAATCCGCGCTTTGTACCGAGACGTCGGCGCTGATCATCTATGACCTTAAAATGATCGCTGTTTATCTCCGGCACGACCATGGGCACGTCGGGAGTCCAGCGGTTCGCGCTGTTGTTGGAGATAACGGGAAGCTCGGCTTTTGCGTATGCCTCCTCCATTTTGAGAACGTCCTCTTTCGGCATATTGACGGCGCAGAAAACGAAATCCGCCGCTTCTTTCACCGCGTCGATATCTTCGGCGTCGATGACCTTCATGTCGGCAACGCTTTTCGGGATATCGCAGTCCATTTTCCATCTTCCGCCCACAGCTTCGGCGTACGTCATACCGGCGCTTCTCCCGCTTGCGGCGAGAGCTGTGATCTCAAAATAGGGATGATCCTGCAAAAGCGTTATAAAACGCTGACCGACCATACCCGTTGCACCGATAATTCCGACTTTTTTCTTCTGTGACATGGCAACCTCCGCTGCATTTTATTATAATAAAGCAATTCTACCACATATATAGCGGCGTGTCAACATAAACGCCCGTACCGAACCGTATTTTTTGCGCGCCGCGGCAAAAAAGCGCTGTATCCTGCCGCGTCCCGCCACGTATGCGGGAAAGGCGGCGTCTTTGCTCTGACATCCCGCATCGCGCCGCCGCATTGCTTTACAAACGTGCACGGCGCCGCTTCGCTTATGTTCTGTTTTTGTGCATGATATATTTATAATACAGAAATCCCAATGGCATGAAAAGCCGCGCGAGCGCGCTTTTCTTTTCACTTTGCCCCGACATGATATAAAACGCGTCCGCCGAAATAACGCTTTTTAGCTTCTTTTTAAAGTTGACCGTTATTTCGCTTCGCATTTTCTGATACATATAAAAGCTTTTTGGGTTTGCGGCATACAGCCTGTATATGTTTTTCGTCAGTCCGTCGCTGCAGTAAGTGCTCGTTCTGAAGACCTTGTTCGTCCAGATAAACGGCTCCGTCATCTGATAGTATGTATATGCTTCCGTAAAGAATTTTTCGCCTTCAATAACGGGATATTTGAATTTCTTCAGATATTCGGTTCGGATCACAAGTCCCGTTTCGGCGGAGAAATCGTATGTGCTCAGCACATCATACATTGATCTCATGTTGAATTTTTCAATGTCGTCCGGCTTTCTTCCGTTGTCGCAGACTGCCAGTCCCACAATGCCGCAGCAGCCGGGATTTGAGCGCAGCAGCCCGTTTATTTCGGAGACGGCGTCCCGCGGCATAAAGTCGTCGGAGTCAAGGGCCACGAACATATAATCGGTCGCGCAGTTGTCAACGGCAAGATTATACGCCGTGTGTTTGCCGCCGTTTTCCTTTGTATAATAAGTAATGCGTATCCTGTTTTCGGCTATCCAGCCCTGCACCGCATCGCGCGTGCCGTCGTCGGAGCCGTCGTCCACAATCATCCAGACAAAATCCTTATCGCTCTGATCGGCAAGACTTGCGTATACATTGCCGAGCTTTTCTTTTCTGTTGTATGTAGGAGTAAACACTGTCAGAACTGTATTCATATATATGGGCTCCTTCTTGACGTATGTATGCTTTGCAAGCTTTATAACACTTTTGCTTTTTATGATCCGAAGCCGGGATCCGATAGATTTCGCGGTGAGGGAATGTTAAAGTAGTATACGTAAGCGGTGTCGCCTGCCTGAAAACGGGCATACTGTCGAACTCAAATTTATTATATACTATATCAGCCGAAGTTGCAACTTTTTCATCTGCATTTTTCAAGCGGCTGTTCATCACAAAAAGTCGGGGCCCGGCGGCGCTCCCCGCCGTCGGCTGTGCTGCGGCAATGCGGGGCGCCGATGTCGGAGACTTTTAACGCGAAGGCACTTGACGCGTTGATATAATCGTGTTATAATTGTTATACGGCATATTGATTCAGGGGGAGCAATATATGAAAAAAGCACTGTCTGTAATAATTGTTTGCGTAATGCTTGCCGGTATGGTTTTGCCAACGGCTGCAGCGGGCTGTAATCACAGCTATGCCGCCGAGGACTTTGCTGCCGACTGCAGAAACAAAGCGCGCACGGTCTACACCTGCTCTCTTTGCGGCGACAGCTATACCGTATATGCGGACGAGTACACCGAGCCGGACGGAATGTATATTCTGGCTACAAGCGAGCGCAGTGCCGGGAAAATAACCGTAAGGTGCTATTATTGCAACAATAAGGGACTTGCCAGTGCGCAGATGATACTGATCTACAACAACTCTGCCCTGAAGATCGAGTCTGTGCAGAACAGCGGCAAAATATGGAGCGATGATGAATATGTCAGCGGGCTCACATGGGATGACAGCAAGAGCCATATAACGCTTTACACGGAATCGGCTGACTCTGAGAGCAATACCGCAAACGGCTTGTGCTTTACTGTTGTTTTCAATATAACGGACGACAAAGCCGATGCGAATATACATTTCAAAAAGAATACTAAGTCGTTTGTGGACTGGGACGAAGAGAACAATGCAGTGATAGACCGCGACCCTGTCGTAATAGATATTATAGGTAAAAGCGATCTCGGCGCGCATGCTTACACAAGAGGAAAATGCGCAAACTGCGGCGCAACCGACCCCGACGCGCACACTGTGAGTATCGACGGCAAAGAAAGCCTATATTCCCCCGGGGACACTGTTGCGCTGAGCGGAATGTTCTACACCGAAGGGACACGGGCGTTCAGGTTTATCAGATGGCACGGGGATACGGATGTGCTTGCGGATGCGACCGACGGTACAGGCGAGTTTACCATGCCGAAAAGAGATCTCACCCTTGAGTCGGAGTATATTGTTGTCGGTGATGCGAGCGGAGACGGCGAAGTAAACGCAATCGACTTAAATCTTATGAGAAGACATCTCGTCGGTCTGTACAAGGCAAATACTTCTGTTATCGACATAAATGCGGACGACAATGTAAACGCGATCGATCTAAACCTCATGAGGAGAATGCTCGTCGGTTTGTACAAACCGGAAAAATAACAGCAAACGCACCCCGGCGGGAGGCGGTATGGGCATCGCCCATACCTCGGGGACTTATTTTGGGAAAAAGCTCCCTGAGAACCCGAAAAAACCGAACTGAATAGGTTTTAGACTATCAAGCATAGATAGCAAGCAAGGCTGCCGCACGGCAGCCTTGCTTTGCGTTTTATTTAAACTGCTATTAACATATCCCGCTAAGGTTTTCAAACTGCAGCCTTATAG
>USKS01000195.1 GCA_900555345.1 uncultured Eubacteriales bacterium | reverse complement strand
GGCACATAGCTTTTATAATGGACGGCAACGGACGTTGGGCTACCCGCCGCGGACTTCTCCGCGAGGCGGGACACAGCGTTGGCGCAAGAGTTTTCAAGCGCACCGTTACCACCTGCCGCGACTGGGGCATTCCCACCGTTACGGCTTACGCCTTTTCCACGGAGAACTGGAAACGTCCGCAAAAGGAAGTCAGCGAGATCATGCGGCTTCTGGACGCCTACATCAAGGAGGCGCGCGAGGATAACGAGAAAAACCGTATCCGCTACATTTTTCTCGGCGATAAGGAGCGTCTGGGCGACGAGCTTCGCGAGAAGTGCGAAAGCCTTGAAGCGCTCACCGCCGACAACAGGCTGACGCTCAACATCGCGCTGAACTACGGCGGCCGCGACGAGATCGTGCACGCAGTGAACGCGCTTATCTCCGAGGGAGCGGAGCACGTTACCGAAGGTGACATATCGCGTCATCTGTACACGGCTGCGTCCCCCGATCCCGATCTGATAATCCGACCCAGCGGCGAATACCGCCTTTCGAACTTTCTGCTTTGGCAGGCGGCATACAGCGAGCTGTATTTTACAAAATGTCTGTGGCCCGACTTTGACGAGGCGCAGCTTCAGCTTGCCGTAACTGAGTTTTCAAAAAGAAAGCGTCGCTACGGAGGAATATAAGTATATCTTTTGAAAATATACGAAAATTAAATACGGACGTGAAAAAATGCGCTTTTTGCCGCAAACGGCACCGCGGCGCAAATATGAAGTTTTCACTGCCGCGGCATACTGCCGAAAATCTCTTTGAAATGTTGAAAAGAACCATAACTGCGGTCATAGGTATATCCCTTCTCGCCGTAGTGTGCTATTTTTCCGACACACTTGCTTTCCCCATCGTATTCGGTCTGCTTGCCGTAGTCGGAGTATATGAAATGCTCGGATGCGTCGGCATGAGGCGCAATTTTATCGTCGCTCTCAGCCTTTATATCATGACCGCAAGCGTTACCGTGCTGTCGCAGACAATATCATCGCTTTCGTATTTCATTTCCGCGTTTGCTTCCTTTTTGTTCTGCGTTTTGACCATACTGTTTGCGGTGTCCGTTTTGTCCGAGGGTAAGGTCCCCGTTGACAAAGCGTGCGTTTCGTTTGTGACCTGCTCATATGTCGTTACCGGATTTATTTCCGTTGTCGTTCTGCGCCGCGCGCCCCACGGAGCGTATCTGTATCTCCTGCCGTTCATCGTTCCGTGGCTTTCCGATACGTTTGCGTATCTCTGCGGCCGTCTGTTCGGCAAGCATAAGCTCATCCCCTCCGTCAGCCCCAACAAGACCGTTGAGGGCAGCATCGGCGGCATTGTGTTCGGCATCGCAGGCTGTGTCGGCTACGGTATAGCCATGAGCAAGATCTTTGACGTTGCCATACACGTATGGATATTTGCCGTGCTCGGATTTCTCATTTCAGTGGCGTCCCAGATCGGCGACCTCATATTCTCACTGATAAAGCGCCGCTACGGTATCAAGGACTACGGATTCATATTCCCCGGACACGGCGGCGTTCTTGACCGCTTTGACAGCGTTGTTGCCACCGCGCCCCTTATACTTATAGTTTATGAGCTGCTTATAAAGCTCGGGGTAATAGCGATCTGAACAATGTACAAGCTGCCCCGCACACGCTGCGGGGCAGTTCTGCTTTCGGCACCTGCGGTCAAAAGTTCTTACACACTGCAGGCATAAGCGCAAATGCTTAACTATATGCACGGAAAAATATATGAAAAACTATTCTGAAATGCACGCGGCGGTGCTCGGCTCGACCGGCTCCGTCGGCAGACAGGCAATAGACGCACTGACGGCACTCGGTGTCAGGATCGATCTGCTCTGCGCGGGAAACAATACGGACTTGCTGCTTGAGCAGATAAACGAGGTCCATCCCCTTGCCGCCGCCGTTCCCAATGAGGAAAATGCAGAGATCATAAAAGCCGCCGTCGGCGACAGCTGCCGCATCTTCGGCGGAGAGGATGCCGTTTGCGAGGCTATCCGCCGATATTGTCCCCACACGGACGTGACAGTGCATGCCATATCCGGCCTTGCGGGGCTTCCCGCCGCTCTTGAAGCAGCGAAATGCGGCACCAGAATCGCCATGGCGAACAAAGAGGCAATAATCAGCGCCGGGCATCTTATATACGAAAATCTGGCAAAAAGCGGCGGTGAGCTTATCCCCGTCGACAGCGAGCACAGCGCTGTTTTCCAGTGCCTGTGTGCTCAGGGCGCGGCGTCGCCGTCCGCGCCCGCGGATTCTTCGCGCGTGCGCCGTATACTTCTTACAGCCTCAGGAGGGCCGTTTTTCGGCATGAAGCGTGACGCTCTCGCGCGCGTTACCCCCGAGCAGGCGCTTGCCCATCCCACATGGAAAATGGGCAAAAAGATCACAATAGACTGCGCGACGCTTATGAATAAGGGCTTTGAGCTTATTGAAGCCTGCCGCCTTTTCAACGTTACGCCGAAAAAGGTGGAAGTGCTTGTCCACAGGCAAAGCATAATCCACTCCATGGTGGAATATACTGACGGAGCGGTAATTGCGGAAATGTCATACCCGGATATGCGCGACTGCGTCAGATACGCACTGACATATCCCGACCGCGCGCCCTTCGGCGGCGAGCCGCTTGACTTTGCAAAGATAGGCACGCTGACCTTTGCGCATCCCGACACCGAAGCCTTTCCCCTGCTCTGCGCCGCGCGCGATGCGTGGTATGCCGGCGGCACTGCCCCCGCAGCTCTTATCGCAGCCGACGAAGAAGCCGTTGACGCTTTTCTCGGCGGCAGGCTGAGCTTTACGGGCATATCCGACGCCGTGCTTTCAACAATGGATAAGATATCCGTTCGCAGCGCCGACAGCGCAGACGCTGTCATGTCCGCAGTATGTCGGGCAAGGGAGATCGCACGCGGCGAGATCGCCCGACTTTCCCGATAATTAAACCTATAAATCGGCGCTTTCCGATTTTAAAAACGGAGGTAAATATGCCAACTGCCGTATATATCATTGCAGCAATTCTCATTTTCGGTCTGCTTATTTTCATTCACGAGGGCGGACACTTTCTGTTTGCACGCCTGTTCAAGGTAACGGTGAATGAGTTCTCCATCGGCATGGGTCCGAAGCTTATATCGAAAAAATCGAAAAAATCGGGCATTGCCTATTCCCTGCGCGCCTTTCCCATCGGCGGCTTTGTCAGCATGGCGGGCGAGGACGAGGAAAGCGACGACCCGCGTGCGCTGGAGAGGCAGGGCTTTTGGAAGAAGCTGCTGATCTTCGTCGCAGGCGCGGCGATGAATTTCCTCACCGGCCTCCTTATTATGATCTGCCTGTACGCGGGCGCTCAGGGCTTCTATACGGCGGAGATCGTCGAGCTTGACTCGGCATTTCCCCAGCAGGGCGAAAACGGCATCATGGTCGGCGACGTAATCTGGGCCATCAACGGCGAGCGCATCTATCTCAAAAGCGACGTTTCCACGGTGCTCGGCGTGGTCGATCTGGATGAAAACGGCACCATCGAAATGACGGTCAAGCGCGGCGGCGAGAAGCTCAAGCGCACGCTGACGCTGCAGACCTATACGGACGAAAACGGCGCGGAGGTGCGCCGCTACGGCTTCACCTATGGAGGCATCGTGGAAGCGACGCCGCTTGTTCGGCTGCAATACAGCTGGTACAACACGCTCGATTTTGTGCGCCTTGTACGCATGAGCCTGATGATGCTGGTGAGCGGCTCGGCAGGACTGGACGATCTCAGCGGGCCGGTCGGCAT
>USKS01000194.1 GCA_900555345.1 uncultured Eubacteriales bacterium | reverse complement strand
ATGGAGAACATCCGCGACTGGTGCATATCCCGCCAGCTCTGGTGGGGACACCGCATACCCGCGTACTACTGCGACAACGAGGACTGCAAAGAGACCGTTGTATCGCTTACGGCACCCGAAAAGTGTCCGAAGTGCGGCGCACATATGACGCAGGACCCCGACACGCTGGACACATGGTTCTCCTCCGCCCTCTGGCCGTTCTCCACTCTCGGCTGGCCCGAGAAGACTGAGGATCTGGACTACTTCTACCCCACGAGCACTCTTGTTACCGGCTACGATATTATCACGTTCTGGGTCTCCCGCATGATATTCTCCGGTCTTGAGTACACCGGCAAAGCGCCCTTTGACACCGTGCTCATCCACGGACTTGTGCGCGACGCGCAGGGCAGAAAAATGTCGAAGTCCCTGGGCAACGGCATTGACCCGCTGGAGATCATAGACAAGTACGGCGCGGACGCGCTGCGCTTTGCCCTTGCGACAGGCAACAGCCCCGGAAACGATATGCGTTTCTCCGACGAGAAGATAGAGGCTGCCCGCAACTTTGCGAACAAGCTTTGGAACGCAGCAAGATTTGTTCTTATGAATCTTGACATTGACAAAATAGAGCTGCCCGACGCCGCAAAGCTTGCCACGGAGGACAAGTGGATACTCACAAGGTTCAACGCGTGCGCCGCGAACGTTCGCGCAAACCTTGACAAATACGAGATAGGCATTGCCCTCTCGACCCTTTACGACTTTATCTGGGACGAGTACTGCGACTGGTACATCGAGCTTGCAAAGAGCTCCGTCTCCGGCGAGGATAAGGAGAGAAGCCGCACCGCGCAGAACGTGCTGGCATGGGTCCTTGCCGAAACGCTGAAGCTGCTTCATCCCTTCATGCCGTTTATAACCGAGGAAATCTATTCCTCCCTGCCCGGCACCGACGGTACCATCATGCTCAAGTCATATCCCGAATACAGCGCGTCTCTTGACTTTACAGAGGCTGCCGATATGGAAAAGGTCATTGACGCAATAAAGGCAATACGCGCCCGCCGCGCGGAGATGAACGTTCCCCATTCGCGCCGCGCAAAGGTGTATATCGCCACGGGCAACAAGACCGCCTTCGGCGAATACTGCAAGCCGTTCTTCATGAGGCTCGCCGGCGCGTCCGACGTCAGCATCGTTGACTCTTACAGTGAAGAGGGCGCGGTCCAGATCATCACCGACAGCGCAGCGGTATATATCCCGCTTGCCGACATGGTGGACTTTGCCGCCGAGCGCCGCCGTCTTGAGGGAGAGCTGAAAGCCTGCGACGGAGAGATAAAGCGCTGCGAGGGCAAGCTTTCAAACGAAGGCTTTGTCGCGAAAGCGCCCGCGGCGGTCGTTGATGCCGAGAAAGCAAAGCTTGAGAAATACAAAAAGCAGAAGCTCGGTATTGAAGAAGCTCTCGCCGCGATCGAGGGCAAATGATCTCAAAGTAAGCTTTTATAAATGTAAAAAAGGAGAGCCGTCCGGCTCTCCTTTTTCTTTATTTGCAAGCGCAGCCCCGCGCATTTTTGCGCGGGGCTGCGGCAGTAATGCCTTATACCGCGCCGTCGGGCAGACGGCAAACCGTTCATCGTGTGATGCGGACGGCTGAAGACGCGCTGTTGATTTCGTGCGGAATATGTGCTAAAATGTCATATGACATCGGAGCCGCATATGAGCCGTATGGCATCCTCAACGGCGTTTTCCTCGCCGTTCCACGGCTCGTTGGCATAGCGGTAGTCGAATTTGCGCGCAAATGCGTCTGTTTTTTCGCGAACACTCTGCATATATGCGCTTTCAACGTCGTACACGGCTTTGTAAAACTCCGAAAAGCTCTTTGCTTTCAGAACTCCGCGCGCCTCGCTGACAAGCCTTGCGAAATGCTCTGTGCAGAAGCCTTTCTGCGCCGCAAGCTTTTCCTTGAAGCTGTCGTCGGCATCCCACAAAAGCGCCGCCGTTTCGACCATGTGCTCAAAATTCGCGTCTATCCTGCGGCAGATATAGCAGTCGCAGGACATATCTTTAAGCCTGCGCGCGCTGTCCGCGCCTGACATTGCGGGCACAAGACCCGGCTTTTTCATCATACGGTCAACTTCGGCAAGGTGGCTTTGAAGTATTAGCGACAGCGGCAGACGCTTTCCCGCAGCGAGCAGCTTTTTCCAGTGCTCTTTGCAAAAGCCTGATTCGTTCGTTTTCTGCCGAACCTCCGGTTCCATCATGGACGCGCCGAGAATAAGGTCGATCTCGTTTGTCTCAAGCTTTTTATAAATGCGGCAGAAGGGACAGCCGAGACTTTGATCCGCTCTGCACTCTTCAAACGCTTCGTTTACCGGGATAGTATATATCTGTTCCATATCGTTCCTCTTTTTTCGCGGTGCGTCGCCGCACCTTTTTCCGACTACAGTATACTACAAAATTCAAAGGCGGTCAATATGCAAAAACCATACATAAAGAACCAAAAAGACGGCTGGCTCACCGTGGGCGGCACGGACATAAGCGTTTTCAAAACCTTTGACTGCGGTCAGTGCTTCCGTTTCGACCCCGTGCCGGACTCTCCGTATCCATGCGAGGTGGAAGGCGTAGCATTCCGAAAATACGTGCGATTTGCCGACAGCCGCGACGGGGAGCTTATGGTATACTCCTCCCCCAGGGATTTTGAAAATATCTGGCGCGCGTATCTCGATCTTGACACGGACTACGCCGCGGCGGACGAGCTCATCACCCATGCCGTCGGCGGCGCGGGCGGCGAGCATATGCGCCACGCGGCAGAGGTGTCGCACGGGATACACATTCTGCGGCAGGATCGCTGGGAGGCGCTGTGCTCTTTCATCGTTTCACAGAACAACAACATTCCGCGGATAAAAAAGATAATCTCCGCGCTTTGCAAAACCTACGGTGAGAGGATCGGCGACGGCGCGGCGCAGAGTATCGTTGATGGCACGGCGCATAGCATCGGCGACGGCGCGGCGCAAAGCATCGGCATCCGCCGCTCCCACATATGCGAAAACGCTTTTCCCACTCCCGAAAGCCTTACCGCCGCGGGAGAAGCCGCGATTTTCGATCTGCGCACGGGCTTTCGGGCAAAATACATCTGCGACGCCGCCGAAAAAGTGGCAAGCGGCACTCTCAGCCTTGACAAAGTCGCCGCCGCCAAAAGCTATGACGAGGCGGCGGAAATGCTCATGAGCATTTCCGGCGTGGGTCCGAAGGTGGCGGCATGCACCCTGCTGTTCGGCTTTGCGCGGCTGGACGCTTTCCCCATAGACGTGTGGATAAAGCGGGTCATAAGCCTGCGCTTTCCCGACGGGCTCGACCCCGCGGTCTTCGGGCGCTTTGCGGGGCTTGCGCAGCAGTATCTCTTCTACTGCGAGCGCTACATAGGCAATTGACAAAAGCCGCGGCGGGCTGTATAATATCATAAAAAGTAAAAAGTATCCATATTTTCCGACGCGCCGCGTCGGAAATACGAAAGGAACCTTATCTATGACACCGAAAAAGCGTAAAATAATCATCATTATCGCCTCGGCGGTGCTTGTGTGCGCTCTGGCCGCGGCAGCGTTTTTCATAATGCTTGACAAAGGAGTATTCTCAAAGGGAGCTCCCGACGCATCCGACGAAACCACGCACGCCGACGAAGAAGTCGTATACGATGACGACGGCAGCGTGAAAAGCCGCGTATATTACAAAGACGGAGAGTATGACGGCAGAACGGACTATTACTCCAAGGACGGCATCGACTACGAAATGAGATATAACAGTGCCGGAGAAGAGATCGCCAGCAGGAAGACCGAGCACAACGCTCTCGGCAGCGTC
>USKS01000193.1 GCA_900555345.1 uncultured Eubacteriales bacterium | reverse complement strand
GGCGTGGAGCACTCCGCGAAAAGAGGAGGACAGGCCTGAATTTCTGGGCGGTCTGCTCGGCGGCTCACTGCCGGAAAAGACCCGCAGAAACGCAAAGAGATGCCCCAAGTGCAATGCGACATTTGACGAAATATGCAACGAAGGTAAGGCGGGATGCCCCGAATGCTACGAGGTGTTCAAAGAAGAATTCGCGCCGACCCTCGGCAGACTGCACGGCAACTCCGTGCACCGCGGCAGAGCACCCGCGGGGCTTAAAGCCGAAAAGAGCCGTGAAAACGAGATAGCATCTCTCGAAAAGCAGCTCAAAAAGGCTGTAAGCGATGAAAAATACGAGGACGCGGCAGTGCTGCGTGACAGACTGCGCGAGCTGAGAGCTCAGTAAGACCGGCAAAGGGTCTGAGAGAAACGGAGGAATTTATATGTATTGGTATGAAGATAAAAACGCCGAAAGAGACGTGTATGTATCATCGAGAGTGCGCCTTGCGCGCAACTTCGCGGACTATCCCTTTGAGCCGAGACTTGACAAGGCGGGAGCGTCTGAGATAATCGAAAAGGTAAAAAACGATCTCTGCAAAAACGGAGAATACGTTTTCACCGATTTCTCCGCACTGCCGAGAAACGAAAAGCTCTCCATGGTGGAGCGCCATCTGGTGAGTCCCGAGTTCGCCGAGAAGACGACTCCCGTCGCAATAGTTGAAAACGAGGCGGAGGGCGTAGTAGTCATGGTATGCGAAGAGGATCATCTGCGCATACAGTCCATTCGCGCGGGCCTTGATCTTGAGGGCGCGTTCGAAGCCTGCTGCAAGGCAGAGGAGAAGATCGACGCAGCCGAAAAGCTTGCGTATGACGAAAAGCTCGGATATCTTACACATTGTCCCACCAATCTCGGTACGGGTATGAGAGCATCCGTCATGATGTTTCTGCCCGCGCTGACGCTGACGGGCAGGATCAAAGGCATATCCCATCAGCTTTCCGCACTGGGTCTTACCATGCGCGGCATGACGGGCGAGGGCAGCGCCGCCCGCGGCTGTCTGTACCAGTTCTCCAACTGCTCGTCTATGGGTATGACCGAAGAGGAAATACTTGAAAATCTTAAAGAGGCTACCGCAAAGATCGCCGAAACGGAGCTCAGGCTCCGCGGCGAGCTTGATAAGAGAAACGGCGCACAGCTTCGTGACCGTATCATGAGATCTTACGGCACGCTGAAATATGCGTATTCCGTAACCAGCGACGAAATGTTCAGGCTGTATTCCGACGTTCGTCTCGGTATATGCCTCGGGTATATAACCGATATGAGCGCCGCGGCTCTTGACGAGCTGCTTATAGGCACGCTGCCGGCAACGCTTACGGTAAGCGCCGGCAAGGATCTTGATCCCGCAGAGAGGGACAGGCTGCGTGCCGAGCGTATACACGCCGTGCTGTAAAGCATGGGTGTGCGGTGCTTCTCCCGCATAAAAAACGAGAAGCAAAGCGATACAATTCCCAATGAAAGGAACGGTATTTAATTATGAATCAGAGATTTACCGAGAAAGCTAAAATTGCGCTTAACAATGCGCTTGAGGAGGCAAGAGAGCTTGGTCACACCTATGTGGGCACAGAGCATATACTGCTCGGCCTTCTGTCCGTGACAGACTCTATTGCGTACCGTATACTTACAGACAGAGGCGTTGACGCCGACACCACGAGAGAGCTTATAGCTTCCGCCGTCGGCACGGGCGCGCCCTCCGACGTGTCCGGCGCGGACATGACCCCCATGACCAAAAAGATCATTGAGGAGAGCGCATATATCTCCGCCCGCCTCGGTCACAACTATATAGGCACAGAGCATCTGCTGCTTGCTATCGTAAGCGAAGAAGACTGCTTCGCGAACAAAATGCTGCGCGCTCAGAACGCGTCTTCCGCCGAGATCAGAAACGATATCTCCGAGTATTTCGGAGGTATGCGCGGCGAGTCCGGCGCGGAGTCGGCAGGCGGCGCAAAGGAGAACAAGGAAAACATCTCCGGCTGCCCCACGCTTTCCAAGTACGGCACAGACCTTGTGCGCGCCGCGAAGGAAGGCAGGATAGACCCCATCATCGGCAGGGAAAAGGAGACAGAGCGTGTCGTTCAGATCCTCTCCCGCCGTACAAAGAACAATCCTTGCCTTATCGGTGAACCCGGTGTAGGTAAAACAGCCGTTGTTGAGGGACTTGCGCAGCGTATCGCCGACGGCACCGTGCCCGAGAACCTGAGAGACAGCACTATCGTAACTCTTGATATTTCTTCCATGATCGCGGGCGCAAAGTACCGCGGCGAGTTTGAGGAGAGAATGAAAGGCGTTATGGAGGAGGTCGCGAAGAACCCCCGCATAATCCTGTTCGTTGATGAGATACACACGATCATCGGCGCGGGCGGCGCGGAGGGTGCTGTCGATGCGGCAAACATCATAAAGCCCGCACTGGCGCGCGGCACCATGCAGCTTATAGGCGCTACCACAATTGACGAATACCGTAAGTATATCGAAAAGGACGCTGCGCTTGAGAGACGTTTCCAGTCCGTCATGGTAGGCGAGCCTACACCCGATGAGGCTGTTCAGATACTTTACGGACTCAGGGACAAATACGAGGCGCATCATAAGCTGAAGATATCCGACGAGGCAATCGAAGCCGCAGTTGCGCTCTCCGTAAGATATATCGGCGACAGATTTTTGCCCGATAAGGCAATAGACCTTGTGGATGAGGCTGCTTCAAAGCTTCACATTCAGGGATTTACCCCATCTGACGAGGTGAAAAAGCTTGAAGAAAAGCTGAAAGGCGTTCTTGCCGAGAAGGAGGAGGCTATCCGCGGCGAGGATTACGAGCGCGCGGCTTCCCTCAGAGACGACGAGAAAAAACTGCAGGATGAGATAAAGAACGCAAAGTCCGCTTCTCCCGCCGGCGGCGAGACCGTTGTAAAGGCGGAGGATATAGAGGATATCGTAACGGCATGGACGGGCATCCCCGTGCGCAAGCTTGCCGCGGAGGAAGGTCAGAAGCTGTTAAACCTTGACAAGATCCTCAAGGAGCGCGTTATAGGTCAGGACGAGGCTGTTGAAGCCGTTGCAAGAGCTATACGCCGCGGACGCACCGGACTCAAGGATCCTAAGAGACCCGTCGGCTCGTTCATATTCCTCGGTCCTACCGGCGTAGGTAAGACAGAGCTTTCAAAAGTCCTTGCCGACGTTATGTTCGGCAGTCCCGACGCGATGATAAGAGTCGATATGTCGGAGTACATGGAAAAGCACTCCGTTGCAAAGCTCATAGGTTCCCCTCCGGGATATGTAGGCTATGAGGAGGGCGGTCAGCTCACTGAGAAGATCAGACGTCATCCCTACAGCGTTGTGCTGTTCGATGAGATCGAAAAAGCACATCCCGATGTGTTCAACATTCTTCTGCAGATACTTGACGACGGTATCCTTACCGACGCTCAGGGCCGCCGTGTGGACTTCAAGAACTGCATCATCATCATGACTTCAAACGTAGGCGCGTCTTCGATACTCGAGCCCAAGCGTCTCGGCTTTGCCGACAGCGACAGCGCCGAGGGCGATGCCGATGCCAACATGAGACAGTCCGTGATGGATGCGCTGAAGTCTACGTTCCGTCCCGAATTTCTTAACCGTATCGACGATATAATCGTATTCAACAAGCTGAGCGACGAAAACATCAAAGCCATTGCATCCCTTATGCTCGGCGAAGTCAAGTCGCGTATCGCGGAGCGCGGTATCAATATCGAGTTCAGCGACGGCGTTGTCGCAATGCTGTCTCTTATACACATCTCCGAGCCCACGAGACTAAGGCGAATCTCGTAT
>USKS01000192.1 GCA_900555345.1 uncultured Eubacteriales bacterium | reverse complement strand
GTCGAGCAATGAGGTCTTACCGTGGTCAACGTGGGCTATGATCGCAACGTTTCTCAGGTCTTCTCTAACCATAAATATATCTCCGTTTATTTGAATTCAACCTATACATTATACCGCAAAAATTGCCGCTGCGCAATGATTTTTTACATAAAAATTTATATTCTGCGGGAAATTCTTTGTGCGTCACAACAATCCGACAATAAAAGTGCAGAGATAAGCCGCCGCACAGGAGCATAGAGCGACGATCGTGAGCGAAAAATCAAAATACGAAAGCACGAGCGCCGCGGCGCAGCCGACCGCCGCGCTTATAAAGCTGTCCGTTGAGTAGAATATCCAGGGGAAAGTCATTGCGCCCAGCACTGCATACGGCACGTAGGCAAAAAAGCTCAGCAGAAAGCGGTTTGTTATCTTTTTTCGGAAAAGCGTGAACGGGATCATTCGTATGAGATATGTGCCCCCCGCCATAACTGCGACGCATACAATAAGCTCAGCTGTCACGGCTCTCGTCCTCCTTTACGGGAAAAAGAAGCGCTGCAGCAGCTGCCGCGGGCACGGCGCAGATAATGACCGCAAAGCCCGATGAAATGCGTGAAAGGAGCGGAATATAGCGGAATGCGCACGAAAGCGCCGCCGCGAGTGCCGCCGTGAAAAGAACACCTTTGTTCTTTTTTGCCGCAGGTACGATTATTGCGACAAACATTCCGTATATGGCAATGCCCAGCGCTGCGGAGACGGAGGCAGGCAGAAGCTCACCGGCGAGAGAGCCGAGCAGCGTGCCGAGAGTCCATCCCACCCATGGCAAAGAGCCGATGCCGTACATATAGGCGGGTGAAATAAGAGAGCCTTTCGAGGAGGCGACGGCGAAGATCTCGTCCGTTATGAAAAACGATGTCAGCATGCGCTGCGGCACGGAGAAACGCTCGTCCAGCTTTTGAGTAAGCGTCAGTCCCATAAGGCAGTAGCGCAGATTTATGATGAACTGGCACAGCGCCATTTCGACAGCTATGCGGGCAATGCTGCCGCCTGCGGCAATAACGTCCGTTCCGGCGACCTGCCCCGCGGAAGTCAGGTTCGTCGCCGAAATAATGACTGCGCACAGCGCGCCGATGCCCTTTGCCGCGGCGCTCACGCCGAAGCCGAAGGATACGGAAAGATATGCAAGACCTATGGGAAATCCGTCGCGCAGACCGTGACGGTATCTGAGATTTGAAAGTGCCATGGGACCTCCGGGAAAAATCGGGGAAAATGTCCCCGCTATGCCGTAATACATTGTAAGTTAACTTTGCCGCTTTGTCAATAATTTATATAAAATGTCGCGGCGGTTCGCTTACTTGACAGCGGCGGATATGTGTGGTAAAATACAATAAATTTGCGCACCTGTGGCGGAACTGGCAGACGCGCCGGATTTAGGATCCGGTGGGAAACCGTGCAGGTTCGATTCCTGTCAGGTGCACCAAACAGTACAAATCCGAACCCTAAACCAATCGGTGAAGGGTTCGGATTTGTCATTTTCATAGACTATCCGAACTTTAATTCAAAACACAAAAAATAAATTCGGAGGTTACTTGTTATGAAAGCAGAACTTAAAAACATCGGCGCTTGGGGCAGAATGCATTATGATTTTCTTTACCGCAATAATCGGACGGTCATCAATGTTATGCAGTTAAACGGGACTCTAAACAATTACCTTGCCGACATGGATCGTAATGCCTGCGAAATGTTTGATTCTTTAGTCCGACAAACGGCTGAAAAAGAGGGTATAACCGAACAGTTAAAATCGGTCAATCCAATTGAATGGATCAGACGGATGAACAACATTCAAAGCAGAGTGAGGGATTTTATCTTAAATAAACTTAGTTTATAAGTAATTGCAGCAAGGCGAGGGCTTTTTATCCCTCGCCTTGCTCATTTAATAATCAATATGCTCTCTGACAAAGCGTTCAAACACCCAGTCAGCACCGTCATATAAAACCTCATATAAGGTTTGCCGCAGTTCATCTTTTGAAAGGCTTTTTATATAAGCAACAACCTTTTTATCAAGTTCTTCTTGCCGCCGTTCTTCTTCCTCCTCATATTCAATAACTTCTTTGTAGTACTGATCAGCTTCTTTTGGAAAAACAGAAAAATACAGTGCAACCTGATGCTTACAAATAATTCGTTTGCCATTGGCATGCGGACAATTGCAATGAGATTTTCTCGGATGTTCGTTGTCTATAAAGACATCATAATGCTTATTTCCGCTACCACGCAAAGTACCGCTATATTCGTGGTCGGTGATTTTCTTTTTTAGCAGAACACTACCATCTTTATAGTATTCATAGCCTCTCCACGCAGAAGCGCTACTTGCTAAATTTAACAATCCCATAATACTTAACCAACCTTCCTTTTCTTCTTATTCTTTTCATATTCCGCTTTCCAAGCGGCAAGCTCCTCCTGCCCCTCTTTGGAAAGGAAAAATTCGCGAATATCCGGCAGCATTGTACGAGCAATGGCTTCAAGAATATCAGCCGCGCAAAGCATTAACTGCAATGACGATTTTAGCCTTTTGCCGAAATTCCGTATTTTACGGAAATTCTGTCAAGAATTTTGCCGATGGGCTTTGCGAACAGCATGAGGAATATGACGTTTGACACGGCGTATACGGCGGTGAACCATGCTGCGGAGCCGACTGCGGCGATATAGCGGGTGAGGTTGAAATATCCGTCCGCCCAAAAGACCGTCCATATATCCATAAGCAGGGAGTACAGCACGCCCGCAAGGACTCCGAAAGCCGAGAGCCATATGCGGCTTTGTCTGAGGCGGCGGGCGAAAAGCCCAGCCAGAAGCCCAATGATGCCCCAGCTGAACATCTGAAACGGGGTCCACGGACCCTGACCGAAATAAAAATTCGATATGACAGCGCTGAGCGCTCCGGTCATAAATCCCGCCTCGCTGCCGAAATACATGGCGGTGATGACGACCATTGCTGTTACCGGCTTAAAGCCCGGCAGCGCCGCGAAAAGAAACCGTCCCGCCACGGAGAGAGCTGTCATTACGGCTATCATTACAAGACGTTTGGCATCTGTCGAACTGCGCTCGAAACTTATGAACATCGGCAGGCATGACAGAAGCGTTACGCACAGTATGACCCACGCATAGCGCCGCTCGTCAAACAGCAGCGCGCCCGCGACGACTGCGGCGGGCACCAGCACGCAGAGTATAATAAACGATATTATCCGTTTTTTCACGCTTTTCCTCCGTTTTTGCAGCATTTGACAACATCCCCGGCAGTGATCGCGTGAGGAAAAAGGCTGCGCGCCATGCGGTTTGCCGCTGTAGTATAGAAGCTGTTCTGTGAAAAAAAGGCGGCGGGAACATCGCTCGATATGATCTCTCCGTCGAAAAACAGTCCGCAGCGGTCGGCAAACTCCGCGGCGAACTCAACGTCGTGGGTCACGGTGATAAGCGTTACGCCGTCATCACGCAGCCGGCGCAGCATGGCGGTAAGGCTTTTCTTTGCCGCGGCGTCAAGACCCTTTGTGGGCTCGTCCAGCAGCAGAACGCGCGGGCGGGTGAGCAGAATTTTCGCAATGGCGCATTTCTGCGCCTCACCGCCGCTGAGATCATAGGGATGTCTGTCAAGAAATGGCGTGATGCCCATTTTTTCGGAAATTTTCGAAATGTACACTTCGCGCTCGTCTTTTTGTATATCCTGCACTTCGAGAATTTCGCAAAGATCGGCGCGCACGGTGTCGCGGGTGAAAACAGTCTGCGGATTCTGCGGCAGCATTCCGACGCTGCCGGTGATGTTCAGTTCCCCACGATACGGCTTTTTCAGACTTGCCAGCAGCTTAAGCGTGGTGGTC